>JAHYJE010000013.1 GCA_019429105.1 Syntrophobacterales bacterium | reverse complement strand
GACGACCACCACTTGGTCGAGGATATCGGCATCTGCCTCGGGAAGGCTGTCCGGAAGGCTCTTGGCGACAGGGAGGGGATAAGCCGTTATGGTTCGGCGGTTGTTCCGATGGATGAAAGCCTGAGTCGGGTCGCTATTGATATCTCTGGCCGTCCCTTGCTCGTTTGGAACGCGGAATTCAGCGAGCCTGTGATCGGGAGTTTTAATCCTGATTTGCTGCGCGATTTTTTTAAATCATTTTCTGATCATAGCGGAATAACTTTGCATATAGCTGTGGACTATGGGAAAAATGGCCATCATAAAGCCGAGGCAATTTTCAAGGCCTTTGCCCATGCGTTCCATCGAGCCGTTCAGGTGGATCAGCAAATTGAAGGCGTTTTGTCCACGAAGGGTTCTCTCGAAGGATGAGGAGACATATCCTCAAGCCTGCGGCATTTAACCATTGATCTTGTGATTTTGGACAAACGGGGAAGGCAAGCTAATTATGGGAATGTCTCGTGCCGGGAAAACGAAGTTTTCTATTGTTGTTGCACTTTGTTTTTTCATCAGCGTTTGCTCTTCTGCGGACATGGCAAGGGCCGCGGCCGGGGTTGAAGGCGGGCCATCCCTCAAGCTGGCCGTTCTTCCCTTCCAGGCGATTTTTCCGGCGGATTTACAAAAAGGGTCGGTTGAGTCGCCGCTTACCGGGGCAATTTTCGAGGCCGTTAAGCCATCAGGGAGCCCGGAGAGCGCCTTAGAGGAGGGATTTCTCAGATATCTCGATAAAAACCGGCCGGACCTTGCTGTGATTGCAGGCGAAAGGGTGGCCGCGGTTTTTCGGAATGTTTCCACTTCGTCAATGAAAATTTCTTTGCGGAGTGCGCTAATTGAAACGGGCAGGCAACTAAGCGCAGATCTGGTAATTGTCGGTTATCTTTATCGTTTCAGGGAGTTGCAGGGAGAATCTTTTTCTGCTGAAAAACCCGCGTCGGTCGCCTTTGAGATAGTCGCGCTGCGGACCGATAATGGGAAGGATGCCTGGCGGGGAATATTTGACCGGACCCAGCGCTCGTTTTTGGAGAATCTCTTCCAGGCGGCAGCTTTTTTCCAGGGAAAAGGAAGATGGGTGAAAGCCGAAGAACTTGGTCAACAGGGACTCGAAGAGGTGATGAAGACCTTCCCGCTTTCCCCGCAGCAACTCGATACGCAAGGTTCGGCAAGATGATAGTTATCCCGGCAATTGATCTGAGAAAAGGCCGGTGCGTGCGGCTTTCGCAAGGCGACTTCAATCGGGTTTCCATTTATGAGGGAGACCCTGCCGTCGTGGCCTCTGTCTGGAAGGAAAAAGGCGCCGAACGACTGCATGTGGTCGATCTGGACGGCTCCCTTGAGGGGAGTCCCCGGCAGAGGCAGGTTATTTCCGCAATTATCTCAGCGACGCATTTACCTGTCGAGGTCGGCGGCGGCATCAGAAATATGGAGACGGTTGAGGACTATCTTAAGGGTGGGGCGCGCTGGGTAATTCTGGGAACAGCGGCTTTTGCGGATCCATCCTTTGTAAAGGAGGCATGTCGGGCCTACCCCGGTCAGGTCATCCTGGGAATAGATGCAGCGGGAGGAAAAGCGGCGGTTCACGGATGGACAAAACAAACGCAAATGACCCCGGAAGAGCTGGCATTGCGTTTTGCCGAAGATAGCCCTGCGGCTATAATCTTTACAGACATTTCCCGGGACGGCATGGAAACAGGACTTAACCGGGAGTCAACCGCCGCGTTGGCAATGAAGGTGGGCATGCCGGTTATCGCTTCCGGAGGGGTTGCCGGTATAGGCGATATAGAAAAGCTGTTGCCCTTTGAAAAAAGCGGCGTTATCGGAGTCGTCGTCGGCAAAGCCCTTTATTCGGGCGCCCTTTCTCTGGAAGAGGCGATAGCCTGCGCAAAGAAAAAGCGGGATTAACGACAAAATTTACCAGCGCAGCGCCCGGCGGGCTGTAACTGCGGCGAGGGTTGATGTACTCGGGGAAGAAAGGAGTCAGGCATGGAGGATTGTATATTCTGCAGGATTGTCAACGGAGAGATTCCCGCAACCAAGGTATATGAGGATGACCGCGTTTTAGCTTTTGACGACATACAACCGATGGCGCCTGTCCACGTCATCATCATTCCAAAAAAACATATCGCCACGCTGATGAATGTCGAAAGCGGGGAGATGACGGATTTGCAGGCAATGATGGCTGCCGCCCAGGAGATTGCCAGGGTGAAGATGGTTGATCAAAAAGGTTTCCGGGTAGTTATTAACTGCAACGCAGAGGGGGGGCAGGTTGTTTTTCATCTGCATATGCATCTTTTGGGCGGACGAAAACTGCGCGACGGTCTAAACTGAGGTTGCGAACAGAGGGCTTGACATTTGCAAGGTTCCATCCACGACGGAACAATCGAAGAGGTCAGGAGACGCGCCGATATCGTCTCGCTGATCGGGGAATACGTTGCTTTAAGGAAAACGGGGAAAAATTACACCGGGCTCTGCCCTTTTCACCAGGAGAAAACCCCCTCTTTCACCATTAGTCCCGAAAAACAGATTTTCCATTGCTTTGGCTGCGGCGAGCACGGGGACATTTTTTCTTTTTGTATGAAAATGGACGGCCTGACTTTCCCGGAGGCGATTCGCCAATTAGCAGGGAAGACAGGGGTTGTTATCCCGGAAAGGGTTCACAGCAGGGAAGAGCAAGAGCGTTACACCCTTAAAGAACAGATTGTTAAGGTAAACGGGCTTGCCGTCGGATTCTTTGCCAAAACGCTCGGTTCGCAAAAGGGGGAAAAGGCGCGGGAGTATCTGATAAAAAGGGGTATTGGACTAAGCGTCGTTGAGCAGTTTCGAATAGGGTTGGCCCCGGAGGGCTGGCAGGGTCTGCTTGATTTTCTGGAGCGGAAAGGGATCCCCGCCCCGCTTGCAGAACAGGCAGGTCTGGCAATTGTCCGTTCGGGGGAGGGCAAGAGAGGATATTACGACCGGTTTCGGGGCAGAATTATTATCCCCATCGTCGATAGCGAAGGCCGGGTTGTCGCCTTTGGCGGGAGGGTGATGGACGCAAGTGAACCCAAGTATCTTAATTCTCCTGAGTCGCCGGTTTATACGAAAGGCAATAACCTTTTCGGACTTTTTGATGCCCGGGAGGCGATTCGCATCAAGGGTTTTGCCGTCCTTGTGGAAGGGTATTTTGATCTCATTTCCCTTTGGGCTTCCGGGATTAAAAATGTTGTGGCGACGCTGGGGACGGCATTGACCCGTTCCCAAGTCGATTTGCTGGGGCGTTGCACAAAGAGGGTCGCCGCAGTCTTTGATCCCGACGAGGCGGGTCGGAAGGCTCTCGCGCGGAGCATGGAGCTGTTTCTGGCGGGAAACATCCAGGCAATGGCAGTTATTCTGCCTGAGGGTTATGATCCTGATTCCTTTGTGCGAGCCGAAGGCCGCGGAAAAATGGAGGAAATGCTGGCAGCCGCGCGACCGATGGCCGATTATTACATCGAAGAAATTCTCGGCAATTCGGCATCTTTACAGGAAGATCGCGAAAAACTGAGGAGTGCGGTCGCTTTTGTAAAAAAAATTGACGATGTTGTGGAAAGAAACCTCTTTATCAAGAAAGTGGCAGAAAAGTTGAATATCGATCAGGATGTCTTGAAAAAAGAGGTGGGGAGATCCTTTTCGAGCACGCCTGCACCAGACCGCAGCCATTCAATGACGCCGCAGGCCGGGGACTATGAGCGCCTGGAATTGAGTTTTATCCACATGCTTTTTGAGAGTCCGGAGTTGGTCCGCACGCTGGGAGAGGGGGAGATATTTACATTTTTTAAGTCGGAAGCTCTGAAAACAGTTGGAAAAAACTTGTTGCTGAATTCAGAAAAAGAAGGCGAAAAAAATTTAAATGTGGTATCGCTCCTTTCCGGTGTGGAGGATGAAAGGATAAAGAAAAACCTTTACGCCCTTATGGTTGGCGATAACCCATATAAGGGGGAGCAGCGTGAACGTCTGCTTGCCGATACGGCAAAGCAGATCAGGCGCCGATGGTATAAAGAGCAGCACCGTATTCTGAAGGAAAAGCTTGTTAAAGCCGACAGAGACGGGAACCGGGAGTTATGCAACGGTCTGCTGCAGGAAAAAGAAAGGCTTTTAAATGAAGAGAACAATCTTGATTGACAATAGCCCTGATTATTTGCTTAAAAAGTCAATACTTAAAGTTATATTTTGACCTTGTGCTTTCAGGTTGTCGGGGGGGTAGTTGCGATGGGAAAAGAAGCTGAATCGAGTGATTTCAAAAAGTTGCTTGCTCTGGGCGTGGAAAAAGGATTTCTGACGTACGATGACGTCAATGATCTGCTGCCCTCAGATGTTACTTCTTCTGATCAGATTGACGATATCATTATGCTCTTTGGAGAGAAAAATATTGATATTATCGACACGGAGAAGGGGGAAAAATTGATTGTAAAAAAGGAAAACGAGGAACAGCCGGAAGTCAAAAAGGAGGGGGTGTTGAGTTTGCTGCCCTCATTGGGCAGGACGGGAGACCCTGTGAAAATGTACCTCCGGGAGATGGGCATGGTTTCCCTGCTCAGCCGGGAAGGGGAGATTGAGCTTGCCAAGATCATAGAAGAAGGGGCCCGCGAGAGTCTGGAGGCCGTCTTCAGCGTTGACGTTTCCGTCAAGGATGTAATAAATATTGGCAAACAGTTGAAAAGCGGGGAGATTCGTGTCCGGAGCATCCTGGACAATATTGATGACGAAGACGGAATCGTTGAAGAAGACAAGCATCATGAGCGGGTGATCAGTCTGCTCGATGCTGTGACATTGCTCGATGCAAAAAACGATTTAATCAAGAAGAAATTGAGTTCGAAGAAAAAGATTTCGGCGGATGAGAGGTTGGCGCTGAGGGCAGAGCTCGACAAAAATCAACTGGCCATAGTTGACCGTTGTCGGGAGGTTCTTTTCAGCAGGAAGCAGATAGAGCGACTCGTTGCCAATCTTCGGTCCTATATCAATGATGTAAAAGCTTCCGACGAGATGCTCAACCGCTGCAAGAAGAGTACCGGCCTTTCCCTTGGTCAGATCGAAGAACTATTGGCAATGATGTCGGAATCGCAAAAGGCCGCGGAGCTGGCAGCCAAAAGGGCCCGCTTGCCGCTGGCAAAGCTCAAAGAATGCGAGCTTATTATTATCGAGGCCAATTCGCGGCGTAAAAAAATTGCCCAGGAGACAGGTCTTTCGATAAATGCGTTGAAGAAGGCAATGGTTGGCATTGAAACCGGGGGGAGAAAAGCGGAGGTCGCCAAAAGAAGACTGGTTGAGGCAAACCTGCGGCTTGTAGTCAGCATTGCCAAAAAGTACACAAATCGGGGTTTGCAATTTCTCGATCTGATTCAGGAAGGCAATATCGGCTTGATGAAGGCGGTTGATAAATTCGAATACCAGCGCGGTTATAAATTTTCCACCTACGCTACTTGGTGGATAAGGCAGGCCATCACCAGGGCGATTGCCGATCAGGCAAGGACGATCAGAATACCTGTACATATGATCGAGACAATCAATAAACTGATTAGAACATCGCGTTATCTGGTCCAGGAATTGGCCAGGGAGCCGAATCCGGAGGAGATTGCCAACAAAATGGAGTTTCCGCTGGAAAAGGTGCGCAAGGTTCTGAAAATAGCCAAGGAACCGATCTCTCTGGAGACCCCGATTGGCGAGGAAGAAGATAGCCATCTCGGTGATTTTATAGAGGATAAAAAATTTATGTCGCCATCTGACGCCACGATCAGCATGGATCTTGCCGAACAGACCCGCAAGATTCTTTCCACCTTGACCCCGCGCGAGGAAAAGGTGCTGAGAATGAGATTCGGCATTAGCGAACGAGGCAATTATGCGGCTGAAGATGCTGAGGAAGCGACGGATACTGGCAGCTTGAATGATAAACCGGCAGAATCAGGCTCTGAACGCAAAGGGCGCAGTGGGGCAAGACGTCGTCTTTTGAAGTCAGGCGAAAATAAAATATTGACAAAAACCGCTGATCGGTATTAAGAAGGCCCTCGAAAAACGGAGTTTTGAGTTCATCCTGGGGATGCAAGGGCCCATAGCTCAATTGGTAGAGCCCCCGGCTCATAACCGGTCGGTCCCTGGTTCGAATCCAGGTGGGCCCACCAAGGATGAAAGGAAGCGTGACTTATTTTGATAGCCATCTTTTTTTTTAATACCGATAATAAAAAAGCTCCCATGAAAGCAAGAACCAATAGGCGGAGACAGGAAATGCACCGAGAAGGGTGCATTTTTTTTAAGTACTGAAGAACATATTTTTTAATATAGGGGGATGGGTTGAAAGAACTCTTGACAAGATTAGTTGAGCTGCAGAAGATAGAAGCGGAGGCGGAAAAAATCCGCTCCGACCAGAAAAACCTGCCAACTCGTTTAAGCGAGCTCGAAGCAGGATTTAGTGCGTTTTGCGAGTCCATGGAACAAAAGCGACAGGAATTCGAGGATAGACAGAAACAGAAAAAGGAAAAGGACCGCCAGTTGCAGACGGGACAGGAGGCGCTGAAGCGAGCACGGGAAAGACTTTCGGAGGTGAAGACAAACAAGGAATATCAGTCTATGCTCAAGGAAATTGCAGCCTCAGAGGTGAAAAACGGCAAGCTTGAAGATGAGATTATTGTTCTATTGGATGGGCTCGAAGTTTTTCAGAAGGAGATGAAAGCAAGTGACGAGGAGTTAGCTTTACGCCGCAGCAGCTACGAAGGGGAGAGACAGGCGATTCAGGCCGAGCTTGATTCACTGAACGGGAAACTTGAGGAGTGTCTGGGCAGGGCTGGGAAACTTAAAGAGAAAATGCCTGATGTAATCCTGAAAAAATATGAGAGAATAAAGGTAATTCGCAACGGTTTGGCGGTGGTTGTCGCCTGGAAAGAGATTTGTTACGGTTGTCATATGGCGATTCCCCCCCAAATGTACAATGAGCTGCAGACCAGTGAAGAGCTTATGACCTGCCCGAATTGCAACAGGATACTCTACTGGGAAGACCTGAACGCTGAAAGTAATTAGTAATTGAGACGTCAAAGCAGAACAGATGATCGCGGTTGCGGGAAACCGCAACGGAGGAAAGTCCGAACTCCGCAGGGCAGGATGGTCGCTAACGGCGACTGGGGGCAACCCTAAGGAAAGTGCCACAGAAAATATACCGCCCCTCCGCTTCAGGAAGGGTAAGGGTGAAAAGGCGAGGCAAGAGCTCACCAGTTTCCCGGGTGACCGGGAAAGCTTGGTAAACCCCATCCGGAGCAAGACCAAATAGGAGAACGGGACTGCCCGTCCCCAGGTTCTCGGGTTGTGTCGCTTGAGGCAGTCGGCAACGGCTGCCCCAGAGGAATGATCATCATCGCTTTTCCGGGCAACTGGAGGGCGAAACAGAATTCGGCTTACGGGCTGCTTTGACGTCTCTTTTTTAGTTGCAGGAATTATTCTGGGTTTATTGCATGAAGATTATATCCGCGGAGTTTGTGCTTTCTGCAAAAGAACCACGCCACTACCCCCCCGCCGGCATTCCCGAGGTGGCCTTTGCCGGGAGATCCAATGTCGGCAAATCATCCCTGATCAATACCCTCCTCAACAGGAAAAGACTTGCCCGCACCAGCACCACCCCGGGGCGCACCCAGGAGATCAATTTTTTTAGCGTCAATCAAAGTTTTTTCTTTGTTGATCTTCCTGGCTACGGATACGCGAAGGTTCCGGAGGCGATTCGTCGCCAGTGGGGTCCCATGGTGGAAACATATCTTGGCGATCGTCCGACACTAAAACTCGTGATCATGCTCCTCGACGTACGCCGCGATCCTACTGGCGAAGATATGCAGCTCATGCGCTGGCTTGCCCATTACTCGCTTGATTTTTTGCTGGTTCTAACCAAGACAGACAAGATTTCCCGCAATGAACTTGCTGTGAGAAGGCGTGTTATTGAGGAACTAATCGGTCCTTCGTTTAAATTGAACCTATTGGTTTTTTCAGCAAAAACCGGCGCGGGAAAGGAACTTGTCTGGCGGGAAATAGAAAAAAAAATAGCTTGACACCCTGTAAGGCGTTTGATAGAGGCCGCAGGGTCTTAGCAACTTATTAGACGTCCCGCTATTTTCCCGAGTTTTGTCGGTTGATTCAGTACCGAATCTGCAAAATGCCAAGAGAGATGTTGAGATGTCTGCCGTCCAAATTTTTCTTAGGATGACATTGTGAGAAGATATCGTAAATCCCGTTTTTTAAAAAACTCCGTCATTGAAGCCGTTCTGCTGATGATTTTTTGGCTGCTGTTGAGCGGCCATTACGATCTGATGCACATCTCCTTCGGGGTTTTTTCCGTCTTTGTTGTAATGCTCCTTAATTACCCATTGAGAAAGCGTCTCTTTTCCCTGCTGGAAAAGTCGGAGACTCAAAGACTGTCAATACTTAATTTGGCGGGTTATGTCCCCTGGCTGCTATGGCAGATTGTTATGTCGAGTTTACAGGTCGCCTCCGTCGTTCTGAGGCCAAGCTGTCCCATTGATCCGTCGCTGGTGAGTTTCAAGACGTCTTTGCGGAATACTACCTATCGGGTTATCCTGGGAAACTCCATTACACTGACTCCGGGAACGATTACCTTGAGAATCGAGGGCGATGAGTTTCTCGTTCATTCGCTGATGGATGCTTCATCTTCCGGCATCATTGACGGTTCCCTGCCCGGTCAAGTGGCGGGGCTCTTCGAACGGAATCCCGGCAAGGTTGTGAAAGAGGTAGCGATAACAAGAGTGTGAGCGGTAAACAAAATGGACAGATTCTTTTTATATTATACAGTTATACTGACCTCCATTATTTTCATCCCCCTTTATCGGGTTCTCCGGGGACCTACCATTTTTGACAGGATGCTGGGCGCCGGAGCGATCGGCACCAAGACGATGGTGTTGATTCTGGCTATAGGTTTTGTGTTCAAAAGGTTTGACATGTTTGTGGATATTACTCTTGCTTATGCGGTTCTCAATTTTATCGGGATTGTCGCCATTGCCAAATTCATAGCAGTTAAAAAGGTGGGCGAATGATCGGAAATACCGTGGGCATTGCCGCGGTAATAGCGGGCGCCTTTTTTATGCTGGTCGGAAGTGTTGGATTAATCCGACTGCCTGATTTCTACACCCGTAATCATGCGACCGGAAAAAGCGATACACTGGGAATAATGCTCGTGATTTTTGGAATGATTCTTATTGAGGGATTGACGCTTAACAGCGCCAAGCTCCTGTTCATCCTCATTTTTGTTTTTCTGACGAATCCAACCGGAACACATGCCCTTGCCAATGCGGCCATCCAGAGTGGGCTCAGACCATGGTTTAAAAAAAGAAGCGGTGGGGAGACTGAGAAATGTACTGGGAAATAGAGACGATCATGGCTGTTTTTATGCTTGTTTCGGCGGTTATTTCGTTGACGGTCAAGGATCTCCTGACGGCGGTGGTAACGCTCAGTGTCTTCAGCTTTGTATCGGCCCTGCTTTACGCGGTGATGGGGGCTATTGACGTAGGGTTTACCGAGGCGGTGGTCGGCGCCGGGATAACGGGAATATTTTTTGTTGTCCTGATTTTCCAGACATCAAGAAGGAGCGGGGATTGAAAATAGTCAACTGGCTATTGCTGATCGCCTTTGGGGCGCTTTTGATTTATGGCACGACAGGGCTTCCCAATCGTGGCGATGCCGGGGCGGGCATGCACTCAACAAGAAGTCTGGTGGATTCCCCGGGGGCGTCTTCCTTCTATATCCGCAATGCCCTGAGGGATGCGAAAACACCCAATATGGTGACAGTCATCCTTGCCGATTATCGAGGTTTCGATACGCTGGGAGAGGAGACGGTTATCCTTACGGCCGGGCTGATCTGTTTTCTGGTGCTGAGAAGAAGGAAAAAGCCTTTAAAGAACTCCCGCTGACATTAAGGCAGATAAAGCAGGAGATTTTCTCACGCCATTATTTTTTATGAGGTAATCGGGATGCTTGCCTACAAATATAATCCCATAGTACTAACGGTAAGCGGAGCTGTTTCGCCGTTTATTATGTTATTCGGCCTTTATGTCATATTTCATGGACATTACAGCCCCGGAGGGGGTTTCCAGGGTGGGACAATGTTGGCTGCCGCCCTCCTGCTCATCCGCCTCGCCGCTGGTTATGATCTGGCCCAGCTTCAGTTCCGGAGAATCTGGGGGACGCCTCTTGGTTCCATCGGGGTGCTGATTTATTTCGGGACAGGTTTAACGGCGATGCTGTCCGGGGGGGAATTTCTCAACTACGCCTTTCTTCCCTTTCCCGGTCTTAGCGCACCGGAACTTCGTTCGCTTGGGATCCTGATGGTGGAAATTGGCGTAGGCCTTGCGGTTATGGCGATTCTCGTTGCCATATACGATGATTTGCTGGAGGAATATCCCGATGATTGATTTTATCCGGGGGCACTATACCTACTGGGGCGTTATTCTTCTCATGTTGATCGGCATGTATGGGATGATTTTCAAGAACAATCTCGTCAAGAAGCTGATCGGGATGACCATTTTCCAGGTTTCGATCATCATGTTCTATGTGGCAAGCGCTGCCAAATGGGCAGCGACAGTGCCTGTACTCGATCCGGCGATCGGCGCTGCCGATGCAGCGCGCTATATCAGTCCGCTGCAGCATTGCCTGATGCTTACCGCCATCGTCGTCGGCGTGGCTACAAGCGGGGTCGCCTTCGCATTGGCCATTGTCATTTATCGTCACTATAAGACCCTGGACGAACCGCTCCTGATCGAACGGATGAAAGCGCAGCCATGATCCCGAATTCCCCCGCCCTCATTCCTCTGGCGCTTCTGGCAACCGCAATCTCGATCCCGGTGCTGGCGCTTAAAAAAGAGAAACTGGCGTTTCCCCTTGCGGCGACGGCTTCTTTTTTCTCTGTTGTCGTGGCTTGTTACAATCTTACCAGGATTCTCAGCGGCGCCCGCATCTCTTATCATTTCGGCGGCTGGATTCCTCCCCTCGGCATCGAGTATGTCCTTGATCCCCTTTCGGCGTTTATTGCCCTGGTGGTGAATGTTGTTGCCCTTTTTGTTATCTGGCATTCAAGCGGCCTGCAGACGTCGGAAATTAACGAGAAGCCGGTTCCGTATTATGCCCTGGTCCTGCTTTTTCTCTGCGGCGCAAACGGCATAATCATCACGGGCGATCTATTCAATCTCTATGTCTTTATAGAAATATTTTCGCTTTCGGCCTATGGTCTGATCGGCATCGGCGAAAAGAAGGCGCCGGTTGCAGCCTTTCGGTACCTGATCATGGGAACAATTGGCGCTTCCTTCTACCTTATCGGCATAGGATTTCTTTACATGGCAACCGGTTCGCTGAATATGGCCGATGTGAAGGCGATCCTTCCCCTGCTTGGTCCGAATTCTGCTGTCAACGTTGCCCTTTTGCTCATGGTGACAGGCATCGGTATCAAGATGGCGATTTTTCCGCTCCACGGCTGGCTGCCCGACTCATATACCTATGCCCCTTCCACCTCTTCGGCGCTGATCGCCCCAATCGGCACTAAAATAGGCGCGTACGTAATTATCCGAATAATGTTTTTTGTCTTTGGCGCTCCTTTTGTCGATAAGGCGTTCCCCATTGCCGATTTTATTGCCTGGCTTTCGGCAGCAGGCATTATCTACGGTTCCGTTATGGCGATCGCCCAGAAAGAGCTAAAGAGGATGCTTGCCTATAGCAGTGTCGCGCAAATCGGTTATATCGGTCTGGGGATAGGGCTGGCCAATCCGCTGGGCTATATCGGCGCGGTGCTGCATATTCTGAATCATGCCTTCATGAAAGGCTCATTGTTTCTTGTTGCCGCCAACCTGAGAAAAAAGCTGGGTCATTCCGATATCGAAAAGATGGACTCCGAATGCCGGAAAAAACTGCCCTGGACAACGGCCGCCTTTACGTTAGCCGCTCTTTCGATGATCGGCCTGCCGCCCACAGCCGGTTTCTTCAGCAAGTGGTACCTGGCGTTGGGCGCAGTGGATAAGGGAAACTGGCTTTTTCTGGCGGTGATTATGGCCAGCAGCCTGTTGAATGCCGTTTATTTTTTCCGGATCCTTGAAAATATCTATCTCAAGTCGCCGCCGGACCGTGCTACTGAGGCAGGGAACGCCCCGGAAAATGCAACGAACGAAGTGACCATTGCCGGAGGAGAGAATTTTTCACTGACCATTCCGGTAGTTGTCCTTTCTTTTTCCCTTATCTTTATCGGCTTGTTCAACTCGGCTATTGTGAAGGGGATTATCCAGAACATCATTCCTGCGGGAATGTAACGGACGAACGAAAATGACCGATCCTGAAATTTACAGATCTTTGCTGCCGCTCTGTGCGGTTTTGGTTTCGCTGGCAGCCGCTCTGCTGATTGCCTTGAGTTCCAGACATGTTTTTATAAGGGAATTCTGGACGCTTGCGGCAAGCGTTGCCAAATTTTCGTTTGTGCTTCTGCTGTTGCCGGGCGTTTTGGCAGGAAAGGTGGCTGAATTCACATTCTGGGAAATATCTCCCGGCATCTCGCTGGCGCTGAAAGCAGACTCCTTTGGGATTTTTTTTGCGTTGATCGCCTCCGGTCTCTGGATGTTGACTTCCATTTACTCCATCGGCTACGTGCGGGGTTTGAATGAGCATAAGCAGACCCGGTATTTTGCAAGCTTCGCGATCTGCCTTTCCGCGACCATCGGCGTCGCCTTTGCCGCCAACCTGCTGACATTCATCTTTTTTTACGAGATATTGACCATTGCCACCTATCCGCTGGTTATTCACAAGGAAACTCCTGTGGCCATAGCGGCGGGCCGTAAGTATCTCGTCTATACCCTTACCGCGGGGGTGCTGTTGATCGCGGCGACGGCCTGGACATACCGTTTGGCTGGAACTCTCGATTTCAAAGCGGGGGGGATGTTTGGGGATGCCTTGCTGTCGCCGGGTACGGTTTTAGTTCTTTTTGCCCTTTTTATCGGCGGCGTGGGGGTAAAGGCCGCCATTATGCCGCTGCATAGTTGGCTTCCGGCGGCGATGGTAGCTCCGACCCCGGTTAGCGCCCTGCTGCACGCCGTCGCGGTGGTCAAATCCGGGGTATTCGGAGTTGTGAGGGTTGTCGGTTTTGTTTTCGGGCCGCAATTGATGCGACAATTCGATCTTAATATCATATTGGCGGCCTTTGCCGGCGTTACGATCATTTTTGCCTCACTGCTTGCCTTCAGGCAGGATAACCTGAAGCATCGTTTGGCCTATTCGACAGTCGGGCACTTGTCCTATATTGTTCTCGGCGCGGCGCTGCTTTCACCTGCGTCGCTTGTCGGCAGTCTGCTCCATATAGCCAGCCATGCGACTATGAAAATCACGCTCTTTTTTTGCGCCGGGGCAATTTATGTGACGCACCATAAGGAAAAAATCAGTGAACTCGATGGCATTGGCCGGGTGATGCCCTGGACGATGGGCGCCTTTACTATCGGCGCGATCGGCTTGGCGGGAGTCCCGCCGCTCAACGGCTTTGTCAGTAAATGGCAACTGGGACTGGGATCTTTGCAGGCCGGTTCCGTTGTTCCGCTGGCACTACTGTTGCTGAGCGGCATTCTCAATGCCGGATATTTTGCCCCGGTTGTTTATCGGGCCTTTTTCAAGAGCCCTGCCGCGCCGTTTCTCAGGGGAGAGGCTTCCTTGGCTATTGTTATTCCTCTTGCTGTTACGGCATTTTTATCGATCTTGTGGGGGATTCGTCCCGATCTGTTTCTGCATTTCTATAGTCTTGCCGTTCAGGTAAGCGGCAGCATCTTGGGGGTAACCGGATCATGAATAAATTGCGCTGGGCTCTTCTGGGAATTGGCGGCGCGGCTTCCATCGCGGGAGGTATTATGACGACCGGCGATGAGCTCCATGGGTGGTGGAGTGCAATTCCCGGTTTCTTCGCCCTGTTCGGTTTTTTCGGTTGTCTGTTGATAATCATTTTTGCAAAATTTCTCGGCAAGATTTTGTTGTCCAAGCGGGAGGACTACTACGATGGGAATTGAAACAACCGTAGCCCCGTTTATCATCATGGTTGCCGGCGCCATGCTCCTTCCCTTCTTGCCAAGACTGTCTCGCGCTTATCTCACGCTGCTCATTCCGTTACTCGCCCTGCTTGCCGTCTGGTTGGCGCCGGTCGGGATAAATCTCACCTTGAAGTTCATGGATTATCAGCTCGTACTGTTCAAGATGGACAGTTTGAGTCGTGTCTTCGGGACGATATTTGCCTTGATTACGTTCATCGGCGCGCTTTTTGCGTTTCATGTCCGGGAAAAAGCGGAACAGGCGGCGGCCCTGCTGTATGCAGCGGGCGCCATAGGGGTTACGTTTGCCGGTGATTTCTTTACTCTCTTTGTCTTCTGGGAGCTGATGAGCATTCCCTCCGCATACCTGGTCTGGGCGAGTAAAACTGAGGAATCCGGACGGGCGGGGATGCGCTATCTTATCTTTCATCTCTTTGGCGGCGCACTTTTACTATCCGGAATCATTATGCACGTCGCGGAGACAGGGCAAATCCTGATTGAACAGCTTCCCCCCGGCAACGCCCTTTCCTCCTGGCTGATTTTGGGTGGAGTCGCGTTAAATGCGGCGGTTGTACCTTTACATGCCTGGCTCCCCGATGCCTATCCGAAAGCGACGGTGACGGGGGCTGTTTTTTTGAGCGCCCTGACTACGAAAACCGCCGTTTATGTCTTGCTGAGAATATTCCCCGGCTGGGAAATTCTTGTTTTTCTCGGCGTTTTCATGGCGCTTTACGGCGTTGTCTTTGCCGTTCTGGCAAACGACATCCGCGGCATCCTGTCTTATCACATCATCAGTCAGGTGGGATACATGGTTGCCGGCGCCGGGATCGGCACGCAGTTGGCCATTAACGGCGCTACAGCCCACGCGTTTAGCCACATCCTCTACAAAGCGCTTCTTTTTATGGGAGCGGGAAGCGTCATCTATACCACAGGGAAAAGCAAAATGACCGAGTTGGGCGGTCTGGTGAAAAAACAGCCCCTTATTTTATGGCTTTATATGATCGGCGCGTTTTCCATTTCCGGCTTTCCCCTTTTCAACGGGTTCATCAGCAAATCAATGGTCATCGCGGCAGCGGGAGAGGCGCATTACACAATGGTCTGGCTCTTGCTGACACTCGCTTCCGTGGGGACCTTTTTGTCCATCGGCCTGAAGTTGCCTTATTATACGTGGTTTGGCAAGGACCGGGGCTTGTCGCCAATTCCTTTGCGTGTGAATATGTATTTCGCCATGACGATAGCCGCTTTTTTCTGTATATTATTCGGGGTCATGCCGAATCTTCTCTACGAGATGCTGCCTTTTCACATTCCCTTTGCGCCATACACGCTTATCCATCTGACCGAAACGTCTCAGATCTTGATTTTTACGTTTGTCGCCTTCTGGATTTATCGGAAAAAGGTTGCCGGAAAAGCGGAAATAGCCCTCGATGTGGACTGGTTCTACCGCAAGCCGGCGCAACTGGTGGAAAGAATTTTTACCGTGAATGTCGAAGCGCTTTTCAATAGGGCGGAAAAGAGCATCAATGGCATAGTCCGCAGACTTGTGGTTATCGGCAAAAACCCGGTTTCTTTCTTTTCGGGCAAGGCCGATGCCAGAGACTATGATCCGGACGATTACCGACCGGCGGTAGGAATTTTGATTGCTGTCACGCTTTTATCTTATCTGTTGCTTGCCGGCTGGGGCTGGCTCATGCAGTTGTGAGCAGTTGCCTTTTGCACTTAAAGTGAAAAAAATCTTGACAACGAATGGCATCATTGTTAAAGAGCGCCAAGTTCAGTGAGCCGTTGAGCGGTTCAGATGCAGCTTGATTGGAATTGAGTTTTATATGACTAATTTAGAAGACTTTACACCAGTAGCCATTTTCAGCCTCGTTGCAGTATTATTTGCGCTTTTTTCCATCATTCTCCCCCACCTTCTTGCTTCGAAAACCAGGGGCAAAAATACCCATAATACGTACGAATGCGGGATCCCTCCCTTCGGCAGCGCCCGGATAAAATACGGCATCCATTATTATGTTTACGCGCTTATCTTTATTGCCTTTGATGTTGACGTTCTCTATCTTTTCCCCGTTGCGCTAAGTTATGCCAAGGGAGAGAGGATTCATGAATTTTACGCATTGCTTTCCTTTGTTGTAATTCTTGCCTTGGCTGTTGTTTATGCCTGGGGGAAAGGGGTGTTTACCTGGAAAAGGAAAATCTCCCACCTGTAAGTTTTGCGGTTTTGGACAAGGTGCTCGATCTGGCAAGGGCGAATTCTCTGTGGCCGGTGACCTTCGGACTCGCCTGTTGCGCAATAGAGATGATGTCTGCCGCGATGGCCCGTTTTGATATTGACCGGTTCGGAGCGGGTGTTTTCAGACCCTCCCCCCGCCAGGCCGATTTGATGATCGTCTCAGGCACGGTAACGAAGAAGATGGCGCCCGTCTTAGTCACCCTTTATGACCAGATGCCTTCGCCGAAATGGGTGATTGCGATGGGCAATTGCGCCATTTCCGGCGGCCCGTTTGTTTTCGAGGGGCAGTATAACTTGATCGAGGGAGTTGATAAACTTGTTCCGGTAGATGTATATGTTCCTGGCTGTCCGCCGCGGCCGGAAGGGCTGCTCGAAGGTTTTCTGAAACTCGAGGAAAAGATAACAGGGAAAAGAAGATTCCCGGGACCGGTAGAGCGATGGTAGATAAAACAAAAGCTGAGCTGCAGGCGGCATTTGCCGATCTGACGATAATCGAGGAAAGCTATCCCCAATGCGGCTATCACCTTTCGGTAGATTTAAAGGCGAAAGACATCCTGGAGGTGGCGGGTTTTTTTGATGAACGGCATTTTTATCTCGCCGTTGAGCTTGGCGTTGACTACAAAGACTATCTCGAGCTTGTCTATATTTTCAGCATTCACTCCTCCCTCTGCAAGGTAAAGGTTACCCTGAAGCTCGATCCCTCCCAGCCTGCGGCTCCGACGCTTTCAAAAATTTATGCCTGCGCTTACTGGTATGAACGGGAGATCCACGAGTTTTACGGTGTTCGTTTCGAAGGTCACCCGGGGCTGACCTACCTGTTCCTGCATGACGGAATTGATTTCTATCCGTTGCGCAAAGAGAAAATACCGGTCTCCGAGAAGGACAGGCAAGAGCTGAATTCATATTCTCCGGCGCTGCGGGATGACTCGTTATTTATTAATATGGGCCCCCAGCATCCGAGCACGCACGGCGTTTTGCGGGTTGTCCTGAAAATGGATGGCGAGTATATCGAGGATGCTTATCCGGTACTCGGTTATCTGCACCGGATGCAGGAGAAGATGGCGGAAAACCGCTCCTATTACCAGTTTCTTCCCAACACCGGGCGGATGGACTATCTGGGGGCGATGTCGTTTAACCTGGGATATGTTACGGCCGTCGAGCGACTGGCCGGGATTGACGTCCCGGCGCGCGCCCATTACGTGCGGGTAATTGCCACGGAATTAAACAGAATTTGCAGCCATCTCCTGTGGATAGGCGCCTATCTTGCAGATCTGGGAGGGCTTTCTCCGTTTCTCTACGCCTTCGATGACAGGGAGAATATCCAGGATGTTTTGGAGGCCGTCACCGGCTCCCGGCTGACCTACTGCTATTTCCGCTTCGGCGGCCTTTACAACGATGTGGATGATGCCTTCATTTTGGGGACAAAGGCTGTCATTGCCCGCATGCGGGGGCGTTTTGCGCTGTATGAGAAGCTCGTCGGGGGCAATGTCATATTTATCAACCGCACCAGGGGCATAGGCGTCATCGAAAAGGAAAGGGCGCGAAAATACGCCGTCTGCGGCCCAGTTTTACGCGGCGCCGGTATCGGCATGGATTTACGGAAAAAGGAGCCCTATGCGGCTTATCCGGAAATTGATTTTGAGGTTCCCATCGGAACAAATGGCGATGCCCTTGACATGTACCATATCCGGATCAAGGAAATGGAGACATCCCTGAACATCATCGAGCAGGCGATAGAGAGGCTCCCGGACGGGCCCTTCATAGTTGAAAAGGCCCCGAAGAAGCTCAAGCCGCGCAAGGGGGATCTCTATCATGTTGTTGAAACCCCCCGCGGCGAGTTGGGAATCTACATAGTCAGCGATGAAAGCGACAAGCCCTACCGGATGAAATGGCGGGTTCCCTCTTTTTCCAATCTTATGATCTTCCCCGAGTTGGCGAAAGGCAACCTGCTGTCCGATGCCGTTGCGATTTTGGGCAGCCTTGACCTGGTAATCCCGGAAATAGACCGGTAAGAAAACCCGTCTCAAGAAGACAGGTTATATATGTGATGGCCAAATGGAACAGATAGTGAAGATTATGAGCATTGATCTGCGATTTTTCGATCTGGAAATTGTAAAGATTGCGGTCGGCCTCCTCGCCGCGTTTGTCTTTGTCGTTTTTAACGCCCTGATCCTGACCTGGGCTGAAAGAAAAGTGGCGGGGCACATGCAGCTCCGGATCGGTCCCAAAGAGGTCGGCCCGTACGGTCTTATCCAGCCGCTTGCCGACGCGTTGAAGCTCCTCGGCAAGGAGATCCTTACCCCGCGCAATGTGGACAAACCCATCTTTTACCTCGGCCCGATCATGATTTTCATTCCGGTCTTGGTCGCCTTTGTGGTAATTCCGTTCGATTCCTTCCTGCAGGTGAAGGATATAAATGTGGGGATTCTCGTCATTCTCGCCTTTTCCTCTTTTACGGTACTTGCCATTCTGATGGCCGGGTGGGGATCCAACAACAAATATTCGCTGATTGGGGCGATCAGAAGCATCGCCCAGAGCGTCGCCTATGAGATTCCGCTTTTGCTGTCGCTTTTGGCAGTGGTCATGATGGCCAACTCCCTGTCGCTCAAGGATGTTGTGGAGGCGCAAAAGGGCATCTGGTTCGTCGTTCTGCAGCCGGTTGCCTTTGTCATCTATTTTATTGCGAGTGTTGCGGAGACCAACCGTACCCCGTTCGATTTACCGGAGGCGGAAAGCGAGCTGGTTGCCGGGTATCACACGGAATATTCGGGGATGATGTTTGCGCTTTTTTTCCTCGCGGAATACACGAATATGTTCATCGTCAGCGCTATTACCGTCACCTTTTTTCTGGGCGGCTACCAGGGGCCCTTTCTGCCGGGGATTGTCTGGTTTCTCTTAAAATCGTACTTCCTTGTCTTCGTCATGATGTGGTTCCGCTGGACGTTTCCCCGGGTCAGGTTTGATCAGTTGTTGAATATATCATGGAAGGCGCTCATTCCCCTGGCCTTTTTAAATCTGCTCGTAACAGGAGGGCTTTTGAAGCTATGACTGTAACGCCTGCTTCTTTTATAAAAGGTACGGTTTCGCTGGCCGCGGGAATGGGGGTAACGCTCAAATCCTTCTTTCAGCCGGTGGTGACCTCTCAATATCCGCGTGAGGTTCTTGAGATCACGCCCCGGTTTCGCGGTCATATAAAGCTCCTTGCCAGTCCTGAAAACCCGCTGGAAAATATGTGCATCGCCTGTGGGATCTGCGTCCGCAACTGTCCCTCGGGATCGATAAAAAAGGTGGATGGGGAGAAAAGGGAAGGGGAAAAACGCAAAAGAGTAACTGTGTACATGCTTGATTTTACAACCTGCAGCCAGTGCGGAATCTGTGTCGAGAGCTGCCCGTCGAAGGCCATCGGTTTTTCGGGAGATTTCAACATTGCGGGGTTAAAAAGGGAAGATTTCTATTTCGATCTGGTGAAGGAATTCGATAAAAGGAAAAAGGCATCATGAGCATCGGGGAGAGCATATTCCTTTTCGCCGTCGCGGTGACGATGGCAGGGGCCTTGACGGCCGTCTTTGCAAGTTCCATAGTCTATGCGATGCTGGGTCTGATTACCGCCATGTTCGGCGTGGCTGGGCTTTATATCTATCTAAACAGCGCCTTTCTGGCGATGATGCAGATTTTGATCTATGTCGGGGCAATCTCCATTCTTATTGCCTTTGCAATTATGCTGCTGGGTCAATATTCCAGGAAATCTCACGATTTCAAGGCTGTCGGAAAATTGCTTTCGGCGCTTGTCATCGCCTTGGTTTCGGTTGTCATGTTCATCCGGTTTGTTTTGACAAATCTGCCGGGCAAAACGGCGCCGAATTTTCTGATGACGACTAAGGATGTGGGCCGTGCGTTTACCGACACGCTGATTCTGCCGTTTGAGTTGATCTCGCTTTTGCTGGTTGTTGCCATTATCGGGGCGGTTATGCTCTCCCTTAATTCGCGGGGTGACAAATGAGCAATTTACTTTACAATAACTCCAACATCTATCTGTTTGTCGCCGTTTTTATGCTGTTTTGCGGGATTGCCGGCCTTCTTTACCGACGAACGCTGATCGGGATGCTGGTTTCGATGGAACTGATCATGAACGGCGCGGGGTTAAATATCGTTGCGATCAATCGGTTCATCGTTCCGGAAAACCCCTATGGATTGGCATTCACGCTTATTATAATGGGAATAGCCGCCGCGGAATCGGCTATTGCGCTGAGCATCATCATCATCATTGCAAAGCGCTATCAGCATATCGAGGGTGGAGATATGAAGGAGCTGAAGTACTGACCTATGGTTATCGATAGCGCATTACCGCTTTTACCGATCGGCATTGTTTTTGCGACTGCCATTCTGATCATGGTTTTCCGCAAGACCCCGAATATCAGGGAATTCTGGTCGATAGCCGGGGCCGTTCTGACCTTTGCGGCCGTTATGGGAATGGTTCCGATTGTCTGGAACGGCGGGGTGATCACCTACACCCTTTCGGCGATTGCTCCCGGTATTTCCCTGAATTTCCGGGTGGACGCCCTGTCGCTTATCTTCGGCATCATCTCCTCGTTTCTCTGGATCTTCGCATCCATCTACAACATCGGCTACATGCGAACCCTCAAGGAACATGCACAGTCCCGTTATTACACATGTTTTGCCGCGGCAATCCTGGGAGCCCAGGGGGTGTCTTATGCGGGCGGCCTGTTTACCCTCTATCTCTTTTATGAGGTTATCAGTCTCTTTACCTATCCGCTCGTGGCCCACCATCAGGACGCAGAAGGCTATGCCGGGGCGAAGAAATATCTTGTCTATCTCGTCGGGACATCGAAGGGTTTTTTGTTGCCGGCTGTCATTCTCACCTACATAATGACCGGTACGCTTGATTTTGCCGACAATATCCACACGGGGATATTTCCCGCCGGTTCAGACGGCATCTGGATTACCGTCACTTATATCCTTTTCATCGCCGGTTTTGCCAAGGCGGCGATCATGCCCCTGCACAACTGGCTCCCCTCCGCAATGGTCGCTCCGACGCCGGTCAGCGCCCTTTTGCATGCGGTGGCCGTTGTGAAGGCAGGGGTGTTCTGCATTTCCCGGGTCATGCTGTCCACGTTCGGGACGAAGATCCTCAACGATTTGGGGATCGGCATTGTCACCGCGTATGTCGTTTCCTTTACGATCCTGGCGGCCTCCATTATCGCCCTTACCAAAGACGACCTCAAGGCAAGGCTCGCCTATTCAACGGTGAGCCAGTTGTCGTACATTATCCTGGGGGTGGCGCTTCTCGACAACACCGGCGTTCTGGGCGGGGTCATCCATATTGTCAATCACGGGTTCAGCAAGATTACCCTCTTTTTCTGCGCCGGCGCGATCTTCGTTGCCCATAACAAGAGGAAGATCAGCGATATGGCGGGCATTGGCTATGCCATGCCTTTTACGATGGGTGCTTTCGCCCTTGCCTCCCTCAGCATGATCGGCGTGCCGCCTGTTTCCGGATTTGTGACGAAGTGGTATCTCTTGAACGGCGCCTTGGAGATAAGCAACATCCCCATCGTTGTCGTTTTGTTGGCGAGCAGCATTTTGAACGCCGGGTATTTTGTGCCGATTACGATCAAGGCCTTTTTCCAGGGGAAAAAGGAGAACTGGACCACCTCCGGCATCAAGGAAGCCCCGCTGACGATGGTTGTGCCGCTCGTGCTGACAGCGCTGATCTCGGTTCTGCTGGGGTTTTATCCGGATTTTTTTGTCAAGCTTATCAGTAATTTGTTTTAGCCCTGTTAAAAAGAGCCTGGTCAGCATGCAGCATTTTAAAAAGATTGTCATTCTCAAGGGTGCAAGAGGCGTTTTATGAATATACTTAAAATAATAGAGTATTTACTGGCAAGGGCCGAACTCCTGAAGAAATTGTTTTTCGGGTTCCTTGTTGTGCTGGTCATTTTCGACGTGCTGCTGCCGAGGGAACACGTCCATTTCTTCGTTGATAAAATCCCGGCCTTCTGGACCTTGTTTACAATAATCGGTGGTTATCTGCTGGTCCGCTTCAGCAAGGGACTGGCCCATACGATTCTTGGCAAAAAAGAGGATTTTTATGAATAACTGGATCCATCCGGCAATATTCTATTTTATTGGGGCCCTGTTCCTGCCGTTTCTCCGGGGCAAGCTCAAGAAGGTCTTTATTCTGTTAATCCCCACTGCGGCAATAATATCCGTTGCCCTGACCAATTACGGCAACTACGGGGCGTATAATTTTCTCGGTGTTGCCGGTCTCTTCGGCCGGGTTGACAAACTCAGCATGGTATTTGCCTGGGTGTTTGTGATCATGTCCTTTCTTGGCGCGCTTTATGCCCTGCACCGAAACGAAGATGGTCATCATATCGCCGGGTTCTATTATGTGGGCGGTTCGCTCGGGGCGGTCTTTGCCGGCGACTACCTGACCCTTTTCATCTTCTGGGAGGCGATGGCCTTTTCCTCCGTCTTTTTGATCTGGTATGGTAAACGTCCGCAATCGGATGCTGCCGGTTATCGTTATCTGCTCTTCCACGTCTTCGGGGGTTTGCTCCTTTTTGCGGGGATGATGTTCTACTACACAAAAACCGGAAGCTTTGCCTTTAACGCCATCCCCCCCGCCGGCGCCTCGTGGCCGGAGTATCTGATCCTTGCCGGTTTTGCCCTCAATGCCGCCGTGATTCCGCTGCATGCCTGGCTGCCGGACGCCTATCCGGAGGCAAGCGTTGAAGGGGCCGTGTTTCTGTGCGCATTTACTACCAAGACCGCGGTTTATGTTCTGGCCCGGGGATTTTCGGGCTTTGAGATTCTTGCCATTCTGGGAACGGCGATGACGGTCTTCGGCGTTGTTTACGCGATTATCGAAAACGACATCCGGCGCGTCCTGGCTTACCATATCATAAGCCAGGTCGGGTACATGGTGGCCGGCGTGGGCATTGGAACGATGCTGGCGGTAAACGGCGCGGCCGCTCACGCCTTTGCCCATATCCTTTACAAGGCGCTGCTCTTCATGGGCGCCGGCGCGGTGCTCTACATGACGGGAACCTCAAAAATGACCCAACTGGGCGGGATGTACAAGTACATGCCGCTTACCATGATATTTTACGTCATCGGCGCGATCTCGATTTCCGGGTTTCCCTTTTTCAGCGGCTTTGTCAGCAAATCGATGATCATCGCCGCGGCTCATCACGAGGGCAGAATCTGGCTGGTGCAGCTGCTTAATCTTGCCGGGATTGGAACATTCCTCTCGGTGGGGCTGAAGGTTACCTATTTCACCTTTTTCGGGAAGGAAGCGGGAAACCACCAGGCTGCCCACGAGCCCCCGGCCAACATGCTGTGGGCGATGGGGCTCACCTCACTTTTGTGCTTTCTTATCGGAACTTTTCCGCAGACCTTTTATCAACTGCTGCCTTTTTCCGCAGATTTCAATCCGTACAACGCCTCCCATCTTTCCGAGATGATGCAGATTCTCTCCTTTACCGGGCTTGTTTTTTATCTGCTGGTGAAGAAGCTTTCCCCTGACGCCAAGCTCAACCTCGATATTGATTATTTTTACCGCAAGGCAACGCTGCTTTTCATAAAATTCGACGAGAAGGTAATCGCTCCGATTGATTCCTTCTGGGGCGAGCTTTACCGAACGCTGGGCTTGAGGTCCCTTTTCGGCACGGCCTCCCTGTCTTACACATTTGATCAGAAGGCCATAGACGGGGTAGTTGACGGCACAGCCTACTCGGTCGTGGGGGTTGCTTCCCTGGTTAAAAAATT
The DNA here is from genome assembly GCA_019429105.1 of Syntrophobacterales bacterium. Lineage (NCBI taxonomy): Bacteria > Pseudomonadati > Thermodesulfobacteriota > Syntrophobacteria > Syntrophobacterales > Syntrophobacterales bacterium. The sequence goes on along the minus strand of JAHYJE010000013.1, from coordinate 52,762 downwards.
GCAAACCGGGAGGGTGCAGACGTACATTGGTCTTTCCCTTTTACTCTTTTTTGCGATTCTCTGGGCCGTTTTATAGAAAAATAGCCGACGTTATTTTTTAATAAGCTGTTGTTTTAAGGAAGAGAAATTATGTTGCCATACCTGACAATGAATCCGTTTGGATTTCCGGTTTTATCAACCACGATCTTCCTGCCGCTTGCAGGAGTGCTCTTCACCCTCTTTATGCGCAGCGACAGAATGATCAAGGTCGCCTCCTTCATTACGACGCTCTTGACGCTGGCGGTTTCGGTATTTCTCTTTGCCAATTTCGACATCAAGACCCCCATTTTCCAGTTTGGGGAAAATATCTCCTGGATTGCTGCCTACAAGATCAATTACACGCTGGGGGTTGACGGTATTTCGATCATGCTGGTTTTGCTTACGACAATTATCTCGCCGATTGCCGTGCTATCCTCATGGAAGGCGATTCAGACGCGGGTGAAGGAGTTCATGATTGCAATTTTGATCATGGAGACGGCCCTGATCGGGGTTTTCTGCGCCCTTGACTTCATCCTCTTTTATTTCTTCTGGGAGGCGATGCTGATCCCGATGTATCTGCTCATTGCGATCTGGGGTGGGCCGAACAAGGACTATGCGTCGCTGAAGTTTTTCATCTACACGCTCTTCGGGAGCGTTTTTCTGCTGGTGGCCATCATTGCGATTTATTTAGTAAACGGCAGCTTCAGCATCCCCGAGGCGATGTTCAGAAATTACAGCTTTCAGTTTCAGTTCTGGGTCTTTCTGGCCTTCGGCATCGCCTTCGCGATCAAGGTGCCGATGTTTCCGTTTCATACTTGGCTCCCTGCTGCGCATACCGAGGCCCCGACCGTCGGCAGCGTTTTTCTCGCCAGTATTCTCTTGAAAATGGGTACATACGGTTTTATGCGTTTCTGCCTGCCGATTGTGCCGCAGGCAAGCTTTTACTTTGCCCCGCTGATGATCGTTTTGTCGCTGATCGGCATCATCTATGGGGGCTTCGTCTGTCTGAGTCAAACTGACATGAAGAAGCTGGTCGCCTATTCCAGTGTTGCCCACATGGGTTTCGTCATCCTCGGGATCTTCACGTTTTCGATTTACGGCTTCATCGGCTCTCTCTTCCAGATGCTCAACCACGGGATCACGACCGGCGGGCTTTTCCTGCTGGTCGGCATTGTCTATGAACGCACCCACAGCCGGCAGATTTACGATAATGCCGGTCTGGGGAAGATTATGCCGATTTACATGTTCTTTTTCGGCCTCTTCGCCGTTTCCTCGTTCGCGTTTCCGGGGACGAACAGTTTTGTCGGCGAGCTGTATGTACTGATTGGAACCTTTGCCACAAACCGGATCGCCGGCTTCTTTGCCATTGTCGGGGCGGTCATTGCCGCCGCCTATATGCTGAAACTGTTGAAGCAGATAGCCTGGGGGAGGGAAGACAAACGGGATATCAGGGATATGAACTTGCGGGAAATAATCTATATGCTGCCGCTTGCCGTGTTTGTGCTTTGGGTGGGGATCTTTCCCCGTCCTTTCGTCAATGTAATGGAATACACGCTGGTAAATCTTGCCATGCAACTCGATAAAGTTTCCCATTAAGGGGTTGATCCAATGACGCTGCTGCCTGAAATTTACATACTTTCCTTTTCCGTATTGTTTCTTTTCCTGTCGCTGGGAAAGGGGAGGCGATCGCTGTTTGTGCCGGCCCGGGTGCTGGCCGTCGGGGGAGTGGCTGCTGCGCTCTTTTCCCTGAATGCAGAGGGCCTTCTTTTTGTCGGCGCCTACCGGGTAGATGGTTTTTCGCAGATTTTCAAGTTAGTTCTGACCATTGGCCTGGCTTTGGTAATCTTCATGTTCAACAAGGAAGATGAAGTGGAAAAAATGCCGGAGTTTTTCATGTTTCTGGGTCTTTCCACCCTCGGCCTCTCCATCCTCGTCAGTTCCGTTGAACTTATCTCGATTCTGATCAGTCTGGAGATATCCTCCTTCAGCCTTTATGCGATCGTGCCGCTGCGCCGCACCAAGACGACAGCTCATCTGGAAGCGGCCATCAAGTACTTGTTTTTCGGTGCTATTTCCACAGGCATCATGCTGTATGGCATGGGGTATCTCTACGGGATGGCTCATTCGACCTATCTTGCCGATATTGTCGCCCAGATGCCGTCTTTCGGCGACAGGCCGCTTGCCATCCTCGCGATTATCCTGACGATGAGTGCCTTTTTCTTCAAACTTTCGCTGTTTCCCCTCCATTTCTGGGCGCCGGACATCTATGAAGGGGCGTCCGACGCAACGACGGCGTTTATCGCCACCGTGCCGAAGGTTGCCGGCGCCGCGCTCTTGATCAGACTGACGATGCTGGCGGGCCTGCCTTTGACCCAACTGACCATGCTGCTAATGGTGCTTGCCGCCTTTTCGATGACCCTCGGCAATCTGGTGGGGCTGGTTCAGCAGGACCTCAAAAGGCTGGTTGCCTATTCCGGGATTGCCCATGCAGGCTACCTGATGCTCGGCCTTTTGTCGTTCAATAAAGCGGGAAACGCCGCAGTAGCTTATTATATAACCGTTTATCTGATCATGAATCTGGCTTTGTTCTATGTGATGATGCTGCTTTCCAGAAACGGGGAGAACCTGAAGATTGCCGATTTGGGCGGGCTGGCCCGCCGGGCGCCGCTTTTGGCGTTTACGCTGGCGGTGGCCGCTTTTTCGCTGGCGGGCATTCCGCCGACCGGCGGTTTTACCGGCAAGTTTTTTCTCTTTGTTACGGCATTCAGGGCCGGGCACCTGCCCATCGTCATTATTGCCGCAGTGAATACCGTAATTTCCGTCTTCTATTATCTGAATCTCGTTCGCATTAGCTATTCGCGGGAAATAAAAGATGAAACACCTTTGAGACTGTCCTTTTCTGAAAAAGCGCTTTGCTGGCTCTTCAGCCTTGCCATCATTCTTCTGGGCTTGCTGCCTTTGAATGTTTTAGAGATGTTCAGCCAGGTTATGTAGTTTCAGGCTCCCCGATTATTGACTGACAAATTTCACCGTAATGACTTTTGCCACCTTCTTGATGTGTTCCCGTACCGCATTTTGATCCCGTCCGGGGTAGTTGTTGAAAGTAATCAGCACCCCGTGCAGCGCGGCAAAAAAGGCGTGGGATAATATTCTTACCGGCTCCGGCATTTCCATTTTGCGAAACATGACGTCAAACTGATCGAATATCCCGCGTTCGGCTACGTTCAGCCTTTCGATCATCTCCGGCGTCAGCGACCCGTCGAGCATGAAGTGGGTCATCATGCGAAAATACTGATCGTGCGTAAGCAGGTAATCGAGATAGGTTTCGGCAACCTTGTCGATATCTCCCGTTTCGCTTCGGGAGACAATCTCCGTAAGAAACGCGATGATCTCGCCGGCGCCGCGTAGGAAGGCCTCGATGAACAGGGATTGCTGATCCGGGAAATAACGGTAAATGGCGGCATGGGAGATTCCCGCCTCCCGGGCGATGTCGCGAATGCTGACCTTATTGAAGGGCTTGATGGCAAAGGCCCGCTCGGCAGCGGTGATGATTGCTTCCTGCCGCGCCCGTTTCTCGCCGTTTTTCAAGCCCGCAAAGGAGCTGTTTTCTTTCATTCTCCCACCATTCAATTGATACGATATTTCCCCGATCGAAGATTAAGGTTCATAATTTGTAAGGTTGACTTTTCCACGAACTGAACGTATTGAAAGAGAAAAATATTTAACCTGTGAAATATCTTATCACACAACGGGGACATGGACGATAAATATTTACAAAAAGATAATATAACAAAGCGAATTCGTTTACTCATCCTCTCCCGCTTATTTATCGTCACGTTTATTCTGGGGATAGCCGCTTTCGCCAAGGTAAATGCGGGCGGTGAAATTTCCGATATCTACAGATCAGCTCTTTTCATTACGATAATATCCGTTTACATTGCTTCCATTGGATTCTTTCTCGTTTTCCACTATCTCCGGAATGTTTTAACAAATATTTACATTCAAGGCATCGCTGATGTAATTGCCATAACGGCAATGGTTTTCGCGACCGGGGGAATTAACAGTTTATATTCGGTTTTCTATCCTCTTGTTATAATTTACACTGTTACATTTCTTGGCCGGGGGGGAGGGTTGCTTATCGCCTCCGCATCTGCCATATTTTATGGTTTTCTTGCTGTTCTGGAGTATTACTCTTTGATTGTCCCGGCTGTGCTTACACCTTTTGATATTCATCAACCGAATGCCGGCTATGTTTTGGCAAGGGTTTTAACCCATATCACATCCTTCTATTTTACCGCATTCCTGTCAATATTTGTTGTCGATCAGGAGAAAAAGACAAAGGCACTGCTTGCCGAAAAACAGGATGCCTTCACCAGGCTCGACATCCTTCATAGAAGCATCATTGAGTCTATCGACGCGGGCATTATGACTGTCAATCCGGGAGGGCGGATAAAGTCTTTCAACCGCTCTGCGTCGAAGATAACCGGCTTTGATTTAAGTGAAGTGGAAAACCAAAGACTTGCCGATATATTCCCGGATTTTTTTGATTTTTTACAGAAGCAAAAGCAGGGCGCCAGCAACCCCCCTTTTTTGACCCGTTTTGAAGGGGTATTTAATACAAGCAAGGGAAAAAAGTTAAAGCTTGGCGCTTCGCTTTCACCGCTTCGCGATCCGCAAGGCCGAATTATCGGAGAGATTATCATCTTTGAGGATATTGCGGAGATTATCGATATGCGGGAATCTCTGGAAAAAAGCCGCCGTCAGGCCTTTACCGGCGAGGTTGCCGCCAATCTTGCCCATGAGATACGCAATCCCCTCGCCGCTATTGGCGGCTCGATACAGCTGCTGCTCGAGGATACCCCCTTTGACCATGTCAACCAGAAACTATTTGACATAATTATGAGGGGAAAGGAGCAATTGGAGAGTTTCCTGAAAGACTTTTTATTGCTGGCAAGACCCGCTCCGGGTATTTGCGAGGAGGTTGAGCTGCAAAAAACAATCATCGATGTTATTGATTCACTTCGTCTTGTTCCTGATTGGCGCCAAGAGTTAAGACTTGACCTCCGACTGCCGGAAGCCCCGTTATTGATCAATGTGAATAAAACAGAGATCAGACAGGTTCTCTGGAATCTGACTCTGAACGCTCTTCAGGCGATGCCTGCAGGTGGAGTTTTGACCATCGAGGTTGCGTTGTGCCGGAAGAACGACGCCGATGCCGTCCAAATAAGGATCAGCGATGACGGTTGCGGCATTGATAAAATTGACCTACGGCGGATCTTTGAACCTTTTTATACGACAAGGGAAGTGGGCACTGGTCTGGGATTGGCGGTAGTCAGTCGGATAATTGAAAACTGGCAGGGGACGATAACGGTGGAAAGTGAATCAGGAAAGGGGACAACGTTTGCAATAACGTTTCCTCCTGCGCGTTCGTGCCCGGGAACAGCGATGTGATATTGGAAGGGAACAAGCTTATGGCAATGGAAAAAATACTCGTCGTTGATGATGAGCAAGGCATGCGGGAACTTCTCGAGATCATGCTTGTCCGGGAGGGATACAGGGTTGCAACGGCGGCAGACGCAACCAAAGCTCTGCAGCGCTGCCGCAAGGAGGTCTTTGATCTGATTATCACGGACCTCAAAATGCCCAAGGTTGACGGATTAACCTTTCTGCGGGAGGCAAAGAAAATTTGTCCCGGCGTCATGGTGATCCTGATCACTGCGTACGCCTCGGCGGAAACGGCGCTCGCGGCGATGAAGGAAGGCGTTTACGACTACCTCGAAAAGGATTTTGCGATCGATGATTTGAAAAGAATCATCCGCAATGCTCTGAATAACAAAGGAGAAAAACAGAAGGATCTCCTTTTCCTGAAGGAAGTCGGCCAGCAGGTGCGCTTTGGAGAAATGATCGGGAAAAGCAGCGAGATGCTCAAAATATACGCAACCATCAGAAAGATTGCGCAAACCCTCACAAATATTCTGATTCTCGGAGAAAGCGGCACAGGCAAGGAGCTTGTGGCAAGGGCAATCCATGACAACAGTCCCCGCAACGGAATGCCTTTTGTAGTGATCAATTGCGGAGGGATACCGGAAAATCTTCTGGAGAGCGAACTATTCGGTTATTGCAAAGGCGCTTTCACCGGAGCTTTCACAGATAAGCAGGGGCTTTTTGAGTTTGCCAGGGGGGGAACAATTTTTCTCGACGAGGTAGCGGAACTCTCCACGTTTCTCCAGGTTAAACTCCTCAGGGTTGTTCAGGAAAAAACCTTTCGCCGGATTGGCGGTTCTGAAGACATTAGCGTAGATGTGCGCATTATTTCCGCCACCAACAAAAATCTTGCTGAAATGGTCAAAGCCGAGAAATTCCGGGAGGATTTGTACTACAGGCTAAATGTGATCCCGCTTTTTTTGCCTCCTCTCCGGGAGAGGAAGGAAGACATCCCCGTTCTCAGCAATTACTTTATCGAAAAATATTCAAAAGAGTTGGGAAAAGACGTAAAAACTATCTCAACCTATGCAATGGAACTGCTGCTTGGGTATCAATTCCCCGGCAATATACGCGAGTTGAAGAATATCATAGAACGCAGCGTGGCTCTGGAGACATCCAACATCATATTGCCGGATAATTTGATTCTTTCCGATGGTATAGGGGGGATAAACAGCGTAACGTCCTCGCTCGGCGTTGCCGATGGCGCGGTGAATCTCAATGAGGAACTGGCGAGATGTGAAAAAAATCTGATCGAAAAGGCTCTCAAACAAGCGAATGGGGCAAAGAGCAAGGCCGCGGATTTATTAGGAATAACCTATGATTCCCTTCATTATCGCTGTGAAAAACTGGGGATATCGCCATCAATGATAAAATTTGCTTGACATCCCGTAGTTCATGCTTTATAAAGTCCGCACACAGACACGAGAAAAACACTCCAAAGAAATTTAGCTTCAAACAAAAACGGTATATTGTTTTTTAGTTAGGCAGAGCCATGGGCAAGGGTCGTTGGCTTCCCACGGACAATTGGTTGTCCACTAAGGCAACGGTTTGTCGGGGGGAAATTTTTTTTGTGATTAAAAGGAGGGCTTGAACATGAATTTATTTAAAAGAGGGTTTCTGGTTGGCATCCTTGCCATTTCTTTTTTGTGGCCGGGGATGGCGTTTTCGGAGTCTATCAAGGTAGGCGCCGCTATCAATTTGACTGGTCCGGCATCGAGCTGGGGAAAATTTCACGCTAAAGGACAGCAGGATTATTTTCGTTATGTAAATGAAGTAAAAGGCGGCGTTAACGGCAAAAAGATTGAAATGATCCTTGTGGATACAGCTTATAAGGTTCCCGAGGCGGTGGCCGCGGTTAGAAAGTTTGCCGTTCAGGACAAGGTTGACATGATCGCCACCTGGGGGACAGGGGAAGGGCTCGCCGCCAAACCGGTCATTCAGAATTACAAGATACCTACCATTAATTATTCAACCGGGTGGGAGATACTGGAAGCGCCGATAGAATATATGTACCTGCCTTTTGGCAGTTACCGCCTGGATTCCGAGGCCGTTCTTGATTACATCATGGCTGTCCACAAAGGTAAGGAACCGCCGAAGGTCGGGCTTCTCACCTACAACAATGCCTACGGACGCTCCATTCATAAGCCCACCAAGGAATATGCCGCCAAAAAGAAGATAAATATTGTCGCAATCGAGGAATTCCCGGCGAAAACTGTTGATCTTTCAACGGAACTGCTGCGGCTCCAGAAAGCCGGCGCTGAATACATCTTTATCCAGATGCTGCCGGCGGCAATAATAACCGCCCTGCGCAGCGCAGACAGAATAAACTACAATCCGCCATTTATCGGTACATGGACCTCAACCGATCCCGATTTCTTCAAAATGGGGCAGGGACTGATCAGAGACCGCCTGAAAATGCAGTTCCCCGGCTGCCTGCCTGGCGATAACAATAAGGGAATAGCGCTTATGCAGGATTTGATCAAACGATACAAGACAGTCGATAAATTTGATAACGCCTACTGGGAAGGGGTTGTCATCGGCAGCATCATGGAGCGGGCGATGGTCCGGGCGGACGAAAAATTCAAGGCCGTCAACAGCAAAACCATCAACAGTGCGATGGAATCCTTTAAAAATGAGGATTTTGGCGGATTGATTCCTGCTGTCACGTACTCACCTTCCAATCACGAGGCCTCGTTCAGCGGTCGTATGGTTTCGATTAATGAAGATGGTTCGTACACCCCTTTGACGAACTTCTACGTTCCGGGGAAGGAGAACGTAAAGCTCCTTAAGTAGTACAAGGTAGGCGTCGCTTCCACACAGCGGTTATTTGAATGCAGGTGAAACGGGGGAAAACAGGCAGATGAAGGCGTTCAGGGGACAGCCGTCCATTTACGAAAACACAAAAAACGCCAGACGACCGGCGGAAGTTGAAATTAGGGGGCTGTCCCTTTCCTTTGGAGGCGTCAGGGCCTTGACAAATGTTGATTTGACGGTGAAGAGCGGTGAGCTCTTCGCCGTCATCGGCCCTAATGGCGCAGGAAAAACCAGCCTGATGAACTGCATTACCGGCTTCTATCATCCGGAAGCAGGCAAGATCATTTACAATGGAAAACAAATTGAAAATTTACATCCCCATCAGTTGGTAAAAATCGGCATTGGCAGAACCTTTCAGAATATTGAATTGTTTCCCGGAATGACCGTCATTTCCAATCTTTTTCTTGCCCGGCACATTCACTACCATTATGGTTTTTTACCGGCCTGCTTTTTTTTGAAATCGGTACGTCAAGAGGAGATTGCCCATCGGCGCATTCTAGAGGAGATCATTGATTTTCTGGAAATCCAGTCCGTTCGCAACAAACCGGTTGGTTCGCTGCCGTACGGAATGATGAAGCGCATCGAGCTGGGAAGGGCGCTTGCCCTCCAGCCTGATCTGCTGGTGCTTGACGAACCTTTTGCGGGAATGAATCTTGAGGAAAAAGAGGATATGGTGCGTTTTCTGCTTGAGCTTAACCGGGCTTGGGGGCAAACCATGATTCTCGTTGAGCACGATATGGCAATTGTCATGAGCATTGCCAAAAGGATTGCCGTGCTCAATTTTGGAGAAAAGCTGGCAGAGGGAACTCCCGGTGAAATTGTCAAACACCCGGAGGTGATCAAGGCATACCTCGGTGATGATAAAATTCTCTAAAATCGAAGATTAATGTTCATAAATCGCAGATTAATGTTCATAAAGGGGAAAATTTTTGAGCTTCGACAGCAACGAGCAAAATGAAGATTTTCGGGGAACTATCCCGCAGCTCCTGGCTTCACAGGCTGAAAGTATTATTGGAGACCAGGCCGCCATCAGGGAAAAAGCTTACGGCATTTGGGATGTTTACAGTTGGAAAGCTTACCTCGGCTACGTAAAGAAAATTGGGCTTGGCCTGATCGCGATCGGATTTAAACGGGGCGATGTGGTGGGGCTCATCACGGACAATCATTCGGAATGGCTGTTTGCCGAAGCGGGGACACAGGCGGTGGGCGGCATCAGCCTGAATTTATTCACCTCGGCTGTCTCGGCGGAACTTGCTATTGCTTTGAACCGGGTCAGCGCCGCTTTTGTCTTTGCCGAAAATCAGGAACAGGTTGACAAGCTCTTGGAGAGCCGCGATAAACTGAGCCATGTCAAAAATGTCATCTACATTGATCCTACGGGAATGCGCTCCTACGATGACAATCCTTGGATCATTTCCTACCGTGAGCTGCTTGCGCAAGGCGAAAAACTCGATTACGAGCGCACGGAGCTTTTCCATGAAGAGCTGAAAAAGGGCAGGGGCGATGAAACAGCCCTGATGATTCAGACGTCAGGGACAACAGGGGTTCCCAAGATGGCGATGCTGTCGCATCAGAATATCATCACGATCGGCAAAATGTGGACCACGGCGATAGATATAAAACCAGGCGAAAACTGGCTTTCAATGTCGCCGCCGGCATGGATTGTCGATCAAATGTGGGCCTTTGGCGTAGCGCTTTACTCGGGAATGACTATGAATTTCCCGGAAATGCCGGAGACGGTGGTGGATGATTTCCGGGAGATCGGGCCATCCCGCATAATCACGGCATCGCGTTTCTGGGAGGACATGGCGTCGAAGATTCGCGTCAAGATGGGGGATGCAGGGTTCATCAAGCGCCATTTCTTCAACCAGGCAGAACGAGTGGGACGTTTGATGGAAAGCGCCCGCATGCAGAAAAAAAACCCCTCATTTTTTTTGAGTTTCCTGCACAAACTATCCTCGATAATTATTTATCGTCGTCTTCTCGACCGCGTGGGGTGTGCGAACTTTCTTGGCGCCTATACCGGCGGTCATCCTATCAGCCCGGATGTTATAATTTTTTTTCGTTCCTTCGGTCTTAATTTGAAGCAGTGCTATGGTTTGACCGAGTCCGGAGGAATCTTTCAGATTCAGCCGGATGACGAAGTGAAACCGGAAACGGTCGGCAAGCCGCTACCCGGCGTCGAAATAAAAATTGATGAAAATCAGGAAGTGCTGATTCGCAGCGGTTCCACCTTTCAGGGATATTATCAGAATGAGCAGGCGACCGCGGCTGCCTTCCTGGATGGCTGGTTGCGGACCGGCGACGCCGGTTATCTCGATCAGGATGGTCATCTGTTGATCATCGGTCGTAAGGAAGAGGTTATCCGCAACAAGAGCGGCGAAGCCTTTTCCCCTGATTTCATTGAAACAAGGCTGAAATTCAGCCCCTTTATCAAAGAGGCCGTTATCTTCGGCGAGGGGCGACCGTTTTTGACGGCGTTGATCAACATCGATCTCGGCAACACCGGGAGCTGGGCGGAAAAAAGAATGATCCCCTACACAACTTATATCGATCTTTCTCAGCAGCCGCCCGTGGAAGAGTTGATCCTCTCCGAAGTCCGCACCGTCAATCAGCAATTGCCGGATGTTATGAAAATCAACAAATTCATTCTACTTTATAAGCTGCTGGATGCCGATGATGAGGAATTGACCAGAACCGGCAAGGTGCGCCGCCACTTTGTTAGTGAATCGTATAACACCTTGATAGAGGGCATGTACTCAGACAAAAGCGAGATTCCGATCAAGGGAAAAATACGCTATCGCGATGGGCAGGTAGGCGAGATAGATACAATCGTGCGGGTTATGACTGCATTATAAGAAACCAGCCGTCCGTTTATAAACTCAAATCTACGATTTGATAGTTTCCAAAAAACGATTTTCAAGACACTGCAGGGTTAGGGAGGGTTAAAGTGGATTTCTTTTTGCAGTTGCTCATCGGAGGTCTTTCCGTCGGTTTCGTCTATGGACTTTCCGCGATGGGGTTTGTAATGATCTTCAAATCGTCAAGCGTTTTGAACTTTGCGCATGGCGAATTGCTCGCACTGGGCGGTTATTTCTTTCTGATCTTCATCACGGTTGTCAAGCTGCCGGTTATTCTCGCTTTTATCTTTACGCTTGTTGCCTGCTTTATTACCGGAATCCTGATTGAAAGGGTTTTTCTCCGGCCCTTGATTGGCGAGAAACTGATCTTTGTCATTATGCTGACGGTTGGTCTGGCGGCAATGTTCAAAGGGATAATTCTGCTTATCTGGGGAGGGAATCTTTACACATACCCCAATTTTCTTCCGGAGGCGATGGGCTTTAGGTTAGGGGTGGTCAGCATCCCGCCTGTTTATGTGGCGACTTTTGGGATAGGCATCTTCTTTTTGATAATCTTCGGTCTTTTCTTTAAATTTTCCTCACAGGGAATTTACATGCGCTCTGTTGCCGACAACCAGCGGGCTGCCCTTTCTCTCGGCGTCAATGTAAGACGCGTTTTTGCCCTTTCCTGGGCGATAGCCGCCCTTGTAGCCGGGATGAGCGGCATAGTGCTGGGAATCATCAACGGCGTCAATGTTCACGATCTGTCTGCCTTGGGTTTAAAGGTGTTTCCGGTAATCATTCTGGGAGGGCTTGACAGCATCGGCGGCGCGATTGTCGGCGGCCTGATAATTGGTCTTTTGGAGACGTTTACCGGGGGATATATCTCCCCCTCGTTGCGCGATGTTGTGCCTTATATCATCCTGGTGCTTATTCTGCTGATCAAGCCATACGGTTTGTTCGGGTTAAAAGAAATCGAACGGGTCTAAAAAAAGATGAAAAAAATCCAGTTACATCCCTGCGGCAACTTCAACGAGTCTTATGACCGGGAGCTTACAATCTTTTCTACCGACTTCGGCAGGATTTGGGCCATAGTCGGGATTATCTTGCTTTTATCCGTGCCGCTGATGCCGCTCAGCCCTTATCTTATTTATGTGATGAATATCACCGGAATAGCGGCAATTTCAGTAATCGGCTTGAATCTGCTGACCGGTTTTACCGGACAGATATCGCTCGGCCACGGGGCGTTCTTCGGTGTCGGCGCTTATGCCGGGGCGATTCTGGCGACCAGGCTTAATCTGCCGATATTTATCACTATCCCTGCCGCCGGATTGATAACCGCCGGGGTGGGCATGATTTTCGGCGTGCCCTCCGGACGTCTCAAGGGACTGTATTTGACTATTGCCACCTTGGCCGGTCAGTTTATAATCGAGTATGTACTGGTGCATTGGGAATATATGACAAAGGGAACGATGGGAATCACGATGCCAATGCCCGTGTTCTTCGGATTCACCATCCAGGGGGATATTCCCTTTTATTATATAATTTTCCCGCTGCTCGCCTTGATGCTGTGGATCGCCGTCAATCTGATCCGCACGCGTTTTGGGAGAGCGTGGATTGCGATCAGGGATAACGACCGGGCGGCGGAAGGAATGGGAATTCCCATTTTCCCTTACAAGGTCTTTGCGTTTGCCGTCAGCTCTTTTTATGCCGGTTTTGCCGGCGCCCTTTGGGCGTATTATATGGGCAGCATCACGACTGAACCGTTCAATCTCTCACTTTCCGTGGAGTATCTGGCGATGGTGATTATCGGCGGCTTGGGAAGCATTTCCGGTTCCATTTTTGGCGCCGTGTTCATTACAGTGCTAAACGAGCTACTGCGGTTTATGACCGATTCCCTGATGAACAGCGCAATCGTCACGCAACTGGGTCTGAGCCTGGCGCCTCTGCGGGAATTTTTTTACGGGGTTGCCATCGTTCTCTTTATTCTGTTTGAACCGCGCGGATTAGCGGAGGTGTGGCGAATCGTTCGCTCCAACTTCCGCCTCTGGCCTTTCCCTTACTGAAGGTTTTTAAATGGCACAAAAATTATTGCAGCTCAACAACATTTCAGTTGTTTACTCGGACGTAATCCAGGTTCTCAAGGGTGTCTCGCTGTCGGTTGAGCAGGGTCAGATTGTCTCCCTACTGGGAAGCAACGGGGCAGGCAAGACGACAACCCTGAAGGCAATATCGGGACTTCTGAAGCCGGAAAACGGAATGGTAACGGAGGGGGCGATTCTTTATAAGGAGCGTCCGATGCATAACAAATCTCCGGAAGAAATCACCCGAAACGGCATTATCCAGGTATTAGAAGGGAGACAACCGTTCAAGTATTTAACAATAGAAGAAAATCTCCGCGTGGGAACGGCGACAAGATCAGGGAAGCCATACCAGGAAGACCTCGACAAGGTTTATAATTATTTCCCCGCCTTAAGTACGATGCGCAAAAGACTCGCCGGTTACTGCAGCGGCGGAGAATTGCAGATGCTCGTTATTGGACGGGGGCTCATGGCACATCCGGAATTGCTGCTTCTGGACGAACCCTCCCTTGGTTTGGCGCCGATCCTTGTACGGGAAATCTTCGGCATCATAAAAAGGATAAACGAAGAAGAGGGAACCACTATCATCCTTGTTGAACAAAACGCCCAGATGGCCCTCCAGATTGCCCATTACGGCTACGTAATGGAAAATGGCAAGATTGTTATGGAGGGCTCCGCGGAGGCCGTCCGTGAAAACCCGGATATCAAGGAATTCTATCTGGGAATGTCGGTAACAGGGGATGCCAAATCTTATGACGAGGTAAAATCCTACCGGCGTAGAAAAAGATGGCTTTAGTTTTTTTTGACTTGCGCGTCTTTCATTATCAATTGGATGTTTTCCCCTCCGTTCCAGTCATTGATTTTTGGGGTAAAGACAATATCGAGCATAGCTTGGCTGATTATGGGGAGGTACTGGCCCTTGTTGAACCAGATAGAGTCCCGGGAGATGCCGTTATTGCTCACGCGCATTTTTAAATGGTTGTTTCCGACAATTGCCAAAGAAGAAACGCTGACATTTCTGGCCAAGAGGATCGGTTCCTGATTGCCGCTGCCAAAAGGGGCCAGCATCTGAATTTGTTCAAGCAGTTCATGGTTTACGTCGGTAAGCAGGCACTGGGCGTCAATTGCGGTGCCGGAGGCGAATTCCTGTTCCGGACAGCTGTCGTTGATAATTTCACCCAACTGCTTTGTGAACGGGGCTATATTTTCTTCCTCGATCAGGATGCCTGCCGCATAGCGATGGCCTCCGTAGGCCAGTAGATGCGATTCACAACGCTTGATTCCCTCGAAGAGATTAAAATCTGCGGCGCTGCGTCCCGAGCCCTTGCCCAATCCATCTTTGATGCTGATAAGTATCGCCGGTCGGCCAAAACGATCCGCCAGTTTTGAGGCGACAATCCCGATCACGCCTGGATGCCAGTCCGGAGAGGAGAAAACCATTGGTTCATTATCCCCGGAAGTTGCGGCTTTTGAAACGGTTTCCAGCAGTTGAGCGAAAATCGCCCTTTCCAGCAACTGTCTTTTTTTGTTAAAATTTTCGAGTTTTTGCGCGAGAATGAAAGCCTCTCCCGAGTTTTCGGAAAGGAGCAGTTCAACGGCATTTGCCGCCGACGAAACCCTGCCCGCCGCATTAATCCGGGGGATGAGGGTATAGGATGCCCTGCTTGCCTCTATCGGCTTTCCCTCCAGTCCGCATACCATTTTCAGCGCGCGTATCCCAATTCTTGATCCCTGCGATATCAGTTCCATGCCTATTTTAGCGAATATCCTGTTTTCATCGACCAGCGGAACAACATCGCCAATGGTGCCCAACGCAACGAGATCAAGATAGCCCCGCAGATTAGGGCATTTGCCGTTGCTCCAGAACCCCTCGCTGCGCAAGGCGCCGCGCAGGGCGATCAGGAAATTAAAAACAATGCCGACGGCAGCCAGTTGTTTGAAAGGAAAGTTGCAATCGGCGCGCTTCGGATTGACGATTGCGTCAGCCGGCGGCAGGGATTCCGAGGGTTCATGGTGATCGAGGACAATAACGTCGATGCCCAGCTCTTTGGCGAGCGCTATTTCCTCATGATTTGCCATGCCGCAATCAACGGTAACAATAAGCCCCACCCCTTCGGAGTGGAATCGTTTAACGGAGGCCATGTTAAGACCATATCCCTCCGCCACCCTGTCCGGTATGTAGAAACTTGCATTGCCATGTATTTCGCTAATAAAACGCAAAAGCACAGCGACCGAGGTTATTCCGTCTGCGTCGTAATCGCCAAAAACGACGATTTTTTTCTTTTGCTGGAAAGCGGTGATAAAACACTCAACGGCCTTTTTCATGTCCCGCATTAAAAAAGGATTATGAAGGTCGTGAAGGGAAGGGGACAGGTAACGTCTGATTTCATCAGGGGTGCCGATGTCGCGATTGATAATGATCCCGGAAACGATAGGGCTTATTCCCAGAGCCCGAACGAGCAGATACTGAGCTTCTCTGTTTTCTTCCCGCAATTGCCAGCGGGTTATCGGGAGATCATGAACGGACATTTTACTCCGTTTGAAAAAGCATGATAAACATATCGGTAAAATAACCGAGAAAGGCCGGGGCAACTATAATAAAGTCCCCCCGGCCTTTTGTGGTTCTTGAATGATATTCTTAAACAATTTTTTTGACAAAACCGGACCGGATGCAGCGGGTACAAACCTTAACCTGCTTGACCCCTCCCGATTTATCGTCAACGCAACGGATTTTCTGGAGGTTTGGTTGCCAGACCTTGGAATGCTTGTTATTGGCATGGCTTACCTTATTGCCCTTCAACGACTTCTTCCCACATATTTCACAAACTCTTGACATAGCCGAACTCCTTATTGAAATGTTGAGTGCACTTAAATCATATTGGTCAGGAATGCAAGCATTTTTTAATCATTAGTAAGGGAAGGGGGCTGGCCGGTAGCTTCCAGAACCCTCATCCAGATATTTCCCAGGGGATCGAGCTGCGTGCCGGAACCAATCATCTTGAGGGGAATATGGACGTATTCATCCTTCACCATGCCGACAATTATCCCTGTTTTCCCTGCCATTCCCGCATGAACGGCGTATTGTCCGAGGGCGCCGCAGTAGCGGCTGTCACTGGCGTTTGCCGGAACGCTGCGGATCATGTAGCTGGGGTCGATATACTTGATGTTAACTTCAATGCCCGTTTTTTCAAAGTGATCAGCAATCTCTTTTTTCAGGAAGGCGCCGATGTCGTGCAGCCGGGGGTTGCCCGAGGCGTCTGTCTCAACAGTCAACTGTCGCCGGTTGGCCGGATATGGACAAGTTGCCCCTTGCAAAGGGCTGCAGGCGGCAGGCTCCCCCTTTTTCCAGTCCTGAGACATGATGTCCTGGCCCGCGCCTTCGGCGACAAGAAGAACGCAATGGGCGCTTTCTTTCAGCCTTTTTTCGATTTGCCTGAGCAGCCCCTTTTCACCATCCAAATCAAAGGGAACCTCCGGGATGAGAACAAAATTTACATCATTTTGTGCCAAAGCGGCGCTTGCCGCAATATGGCCGGCTTCCCGTCCCATGATCTTGACAAGGCCAATGCCATTGGGCGCTCCCTTGGCCTCTACATGGGCGCACTGGATTGCCTTGACCGATTCGGAAACGGCTGTATCGAAGCCGAAGGACTGCTGTATCAGGTTCAGGTCGTTGTCGATAGTCTTGGGTATCCCGACAACCCCAATATTCAGACCGCGGCGCGCAATCTCTTCGCAGATGCCCTCCGTTCCCCTTATGGTGCCGTCTCCGCCTACTGTGAAAAGCAGGTCAATGTTCATTCTTTTCAGGGCGTCCACCATCTCGTCTATATCCTGACGTCCCCGGGAGGAGGAGAGAATTGATCCCCCCAGGTTATTGATGTCTTTTACGACATCGGGTGTGAGCTGAATTACCGGATGGCCGTATTTATGAATAAATCCCTGAAATCCAAACTTGATGCCAATAACATTTTCAACGCCGTAGCGATAATAAAGTTCCATAACCAGCGAGCGGATAACATCGTTTATGCCGGGGCAAAGCCCGCCGCAAGTAACAATGGCGGCTTTTGTTTTGGAGGGATCGAAGAATATTTTCTCACGCGGTCCGGCCATCTCAAAGGAAAGCGGCAAGCCCTCCGGCGATTTCAGCAAATCGAACTCGTTCAGATAGGTATTGAAAAGCAATCTCCTTTCTTCGGGAACAAAATAGCTGACGGTTACTGGAGACGGGATGGTGCATTCGCCGAGAGCATGGATCGTAAAATCATAAACGATGTCTGTTTCATGAAGATTTTTCATGCCATGAGCCTCCGTTAAGCTATTGTCAAAGGCGGGTTGATAAGGGCTGCATACTCCCGCCGGCTGGAGTCAAGAATGCGCACCTTGCGGCCATTTATCTCTATTCTGCCTTCAGCGTAGTACTGGATGGCCTGGGGATAGATCCGATGCTCCTCTGCCAAAATGCGTTTTGAGAGGCTGCTTGCGTTATCATCATCATAAACCGGAACTACAGCCTGGATAATTACGGGACCGGAATCTACTCCTTCATCGGCAAAATGAACGGTGCATCCGGAAAATTTCACCCCATAATCGATTGCCTTCTGCTGGACATGGATTCCTGAAAAAGCGGGAAGGAGAGCCGGGTGGATATTCATTATTTTCATCGGGAAGGCGCGAAAAAAGAGGGGAGTCAGTATTCGCATGAACCCTGCCATCACAACAAGTTCGACTCCCGATGCTTTGAGGATTTCAATCACGCGTCTGTCAAAATCCTCTCTCGCCGCAAAGCGACGGTGATCGACTACCGCCGTGGGAATATTATGTTTTCGACACCTCTCCAACGCGTAGGCGGATTGATTGTTGCTGATCATTACGCTAATCTGACCGTCGAGTTTTTTGTTTTCTATGTTTTCTATGAGGGACTGGAGGTTTGAACCGTTTCCTGAAACAAGCACGCCCAGGACAGTCTTGCGCCGTGTCTCTCTTAACCCTTGATTTTCAGATGAAGTAAACTGATCGGTCATCTTTTCCTCGCATTTCAATTTCTCCCAAGGCATAGCCGTGCTCACCCATTTTATCCAGCCGGTCGATAATCTCTGCCTCATCATTTTTTGCGACAATCAAGACCATTCCGATCCCCATGTTGAACACCCGAAACATCTCTTCAGCATCAATCTTGCCGATGTCGCGGAGTAAATCAAAAATCGGCAGAATGGGCCAGCTTCCTCTGCGAATTACGCTGCAGCACTGAGCAGGGATAATGCGGGGGATATTTTCGGTAAAGCCCCCACCGGTAATATGCACAATTCCGTGGATTTGAAAATTTTTGATCAGATTGAGGATGGGTTTTACGTAAATTTTAGTTGGGGTGAGGAGCTCGAGCCCCAAGGACTGGTCGAAACCGGCTATTTTAGCGGATGGTTTCAGTTTTCCTTCGTCAAAGAGGGTGCGCCGCACCAGTGAAAAGCCATTGCTGTGCAATCCGGAGGATGCTATCCCGATAATCCGGTCGCCGACGCGGACTTCGGATCCGTCGATCAGCTTATCAGCTTCGACAACGCCGACGCAAAAACCGGCAAGATCATACTCGCCGTTGGGATAGAACCCCGGCATCTCCGCCGTTTCCCCGCCGAGCAGCGAGCAGCCGGCATCCTGACATCCCGCGACGATTCCTTCAACAATTTGAACGCTTTTATCTACATCCAGCTTGCCGCATGCTATGTAGTCGAGAAAAAAGAGCGGCTCCGCTCCCTGAACAATGATGTCGTTTACCGACATCGCCACCAGGTCGATTCCGACCGTATCATGCTTGTCCATCAATTGCGCGATTTTGAGTTTGGTGCCTACGCCGTCTGTGGAAGAGACAAGCAGAGGGTCTTTTATTTTCCCCGTGTCGAGGTGAAAAAGGCCGCCGAACCCGCCAATCCCACTCATCATTTCCCTGCGGGCGGTGTTTTTTATCAGAGGTTTTATTCTCTCAACAAAGGAATTGCCCGCATCTATGTCAACTCCGGATTTTCTGTAAGTAAGTTTGTCTGTCATTCAGTTTCTCTCCCCAAACGATAATTTAAAAATCCTCAAATCGCAGATTAATGTTCACAAATCGCAGATTAATGTTCATAAATCGAAGATTAATGTTCATAAATCGCCGGCCGTTTATTATCTTAGCTTTATGATAAAGTCAATTATTTACTTGTCTCTAAATGTATAATATGCTAAAAAGACTAATGTTTGAGCCAATTGCAAAACTATTTGTCATTCCCGAAAGCGGAGCTTAATGTACACAATGCTTCTATCGGGAATACGGTTTTTCAAGCAGTTAGAACCAGATTATGAACATTAAACTTCGTTTTCCCGCTTAAAATCATTGCGGGAATGACAGAATGTGAGAGTTTTGCAATTGCCTCGTTTGTTAAGTTATTTCTATAAATTACCTCAAGTCCACGGCCAGGGTAAAGATGGAGCCATTATTAAAAATCATCGAAAAAATGGAGGCGCCGCTTTCTTTTGCAGCATGGAACTCTTACAGCCGTCTGTCGCTTGTCGAAAATCTCGGCGAGGCGATGACGTCTTTTCTGAATCAGCTCCGAGGAGCGGTCAATCCCAAGGGCAATAAACTTACCCGAATTGAGGAGGCAGATGCCATCATAAACGAACTTTCAAGGCTGTTTCTGGATTATGATGTATCAGGCGCCGAAGACAAGAAAGTACGGATCGATAATGCAGTCAAAGCGCTTGCCGATTTGAAAGGCATTCTGCAAAGAGATTCCGTTAATGAAAAAGAAAAAGGCGGGGAGGGGTCGTTACGTTCGCAAACCGCCCTTTTTCTCCCCATTACTTCCATCTCCGGGGTGGGAACGAGGATAGCCGCTCTTTTCACCCGTAAAGATATAAAAACAATAGAGGAGCTTCTCTACTTTCTCCCCCGTCGCTACGAAGACCGCCGACATATTTCCCTGATCGCGGAAACTGTTCCTGGAGTAAAGCAGATTGTCGTAGGCAGAGTCGTGCATGCCGAGCTGCGTTTCTATGGCAGGAAAAAGGTGTTCGAAGCACTAATCGAGGACTTTTCCGGGGTTATCAAGGCCAAATGGTTTAAAGGACAGGAACTGTTTTTGCGCAATTCCTTTAAGCCAAACACCCGCGTCATCCTTGCCGGCGCGATTGTCGGGTTTCCTTTTGACCGGGAAATAATCCATCCGGATTTCGAGATTCTCAGCGAAGGCGACGACCAGCTCCTTCACTTCAAGCGGATTGTGCCGATCTATTCCGAAACAGCCGGGCTTCCCCAAAAAACTATTCGGCGGATAACATGGCGGGCTGTGCGTAACTTTGCGCCCCTCATGATGAGCCCGATCCCTGAAAACATAATCAAAAGCCGCTCCCTGATGAATTTTCGCGATGCTTTTCGTATGGTCCATTTTCCCGATAACGACCACAATATCGATGACTATCAACAAATGCATTCGGCGGCCCATCGGCGGCTCATCTATGATGAGTTTTTCTTTTTTCAACTGGGAATGGCCCTGAGAAAAAAGGGACAGCTTCTTGAAAAGGGCATTTCTTTCAACGTCAATCCGGAGATGCTGCGCACTCTCTACAATATCCTCCCTTTTTCTCTAACCGACGCCCAAAGTCGCACTATTGCGGAAATCGGGAAAGACATGGCCTCTTTGTTGCCGATGAACAGGCTTTTGCAGGGGGATGTGGGTTCCGGAAAGACAATTGTTGCGACCATCGCTGCCGTGGTTGCCTGTGCGAATGGATATCAGACGGCAATTATGGCCCCGACCGAAATCCTTGCCGAACAGCACTACCGCAATATATCTGCATTGTTGGATAAGCTGGGAATCCAATGCGAGCTGCTGACCGGCAACCTGTCGGCGCCCCAAAAGGCGGAGGTTCTGGAAAAAATAAAAAACGGACGTAGTGGGTTTGTCGTGGGCACACATGCCCTGATTCAGGGCAAGGTTGTTTTTAAAAATTTGGGCCTCGTTGTGATCGATGAACAGCACCGCTTCGGCGTCGTTCAGCGGGCAGCCCTCCGCAAAAAAGGGCAAATTCCCGATGTCCTGGTCATGACCGCAACCCCCATCCCCCGCACCCTGGCAATGACGGTTTATGGCGATCTGGACGTCTCGGTTATCGATGAAATGCCCCCCGGAAAACAGCCAACGCGGACGAAGGTTTTTTCGGAAGCCCAAAGGTCGAGCGTTTATGAAATTATCCGCCGCGAGGTTAAAAAAGGCAGACAGGCGTTCATTGTCTATCCCCTGGTAGAAGCTTCGGAAAATCTTGACCTTAAGGATGCCGTTCGTATGGCGGAACACCTCCAAAAGGATGTTTTTCCGGAGCTGAACGTAGGCCTTGTCCATGGTCGGATGAAAGGTAAGGAAAAAGAGCAGGTTATGGGTGATTTTGTCGGGATGAAAATCAACATTCTCGTCGCGACGACGGTCATTGAAGTGGGGATTGACATTCCCGCCGCGTCGCTGATGGTAATCGAGCACGCGGAGCGGTTCGGGCTCTCCCAGCTTCACCAACTTAGGGGGCGTGTGGGCCGGGGCGGTGCTCCGTCTTACTGCATTTTGCTTGCTCAGAAGCCTGCCTCTGAAGACGCCCGCAAAAGATTGCGCATTATGGAGGAGACTAACGACGGCTTCCGCATTGCCGAAGAGGATCTGGCTATACGGGGGCCGGGTGAATTCATGGGAACCAGACAATCCGGCCTTCCCGATTTCAGAATAGCCAATATCGCACGGGATGGAAGGATTCTCTCGGAGGCGAAGGAGGATGCCTTTTCGGTTGTGGATGATGACCCGTATCTGACAGACCCGAATCACTCTGAACTCCGGGATGTTCTCCTGCGCAGATGGGAAGGGAGACTGTCCCTGGCGAAGACGGGATAAATATTCATTCTAAATTACCTGCGGAGCTTGTCTTTTTTTGCTTTAATTGTTTTTTGTGATCTGATATAAAGCACGGACTTTTATGTGAAAGAAACCTTGGTAACGTGATAAACATGAAGAAAATAATAAATTTAGGGCTTATAGGCTTTGGTACAATAGGCACAGGCGTAATCAGGCTGCTCCAGAAAAACGGTGAATTAATTTCAGGACGTCTGGGCGCCGAGCTTCGCTTGAAGAGAATAGCGGATCTCGATATCACCACCCCTCGGGGCGTAGATCTCCCGGAAGGCACTCTGACAACAAAAGCTGACGACATCCTCACCGACCCGGAAATAGACATTGTCATCGAACTGATGGGGGGATATGAGCCGGCCCGCACCTTTATCCTGAAGGCGATGGACAACAAAAAACACGTTTGCACGGCAAATAAGGCGCTTTTGGCGACTTATGGGGATGAAATATTCCGAAGCGCGCAAAGAAACGGGGTCAATATCGGCTTTGAACCCAGCGTCGGCGGAACAATCCCCGTTATCAAAACGATCAAGGAGAGTCTGATCGGCAACCGGATTGAATCAATCATGGCGATTGTCAACGGAACCTCAAATTTCATCCTGAGCAAAATGACCGATGAGGGCGGTTCCTTTGAGTCTGTTCTGAAAGAGGCGCAGACGCTTGGCTTTGCTGAAGCCAATCCGACATTTGACATCGAAGGGGTGGATGCCGCGCACAAGCTCGCCATACTCCTTTCCCTCTCCTACGGGAAGAGGGTCCGTCTTGAAGATCTGCACCGGGAAGGGATAGCAAATATCGGCGAGCAGGATATAGCTTTTGCCCGGGAACTCGGTTATCGGATAAAATTGTTGGCTATTGCCATTCGACGTGGTGAATTCATCGAAGCACGGCTGCACCCGACCATGGTTCCTTTTTCCCACCTGCTTGCCAACGTGAACAGCAATTTCAATGCCTTTCATATCATAGGCGACGCGGCTGATTCGGTATTTCTCTACGGACAGGGGGCGGGCATGCTGCCGACGGCAAGCGCCGTTATCAGCGACGTGGTCGATATCGCCCGGGATATCATCAAAAGGAGCGCGGGACGGGTTCCGCCCCGGGTCTTTGACGAAGAAAAAATAAGCGATATCAATCTTTTGCCCTTTGAAGAGATTCTCACCAATTATTATTTTCGTTTTTCAGTTGCCGACCGATCGGGCGTCCTTTCCCGCATCTCCGGCATCCTCGGACAGAACAACATCAGCATTGCAGTAGTGATCCAAAAGGGACGAAGGCAGGATGGCGCCGTTCCAATTGTAATGACTACCTACAAAGCCAAGGAGCGTCATGTCCAAAAGGCGCTTGCGGAGATTGACACGCTTGATGTCGTGATGGGAAAAACCATGCTGATTAGAATTGAGGACGATAACCTTACATGAAATACATAGTGTTACTGGGAGACGGGATGGCAGATTACCCCATTGACTCCCTGCAAGGGAAAACCCCGCTCGAATACGCCTACACCCCCAATATGGACAGGATCGCAGCGGAGGGAACGTTGAGTCTGATCGACACGATTCCCCCGGGGCTTGCCCCGGGAAGCGATGTGGCGAATCTTGCCGTCCTCGGTTATGATTCCCGTGTCTTTTATTCGGGCAGGGCGCCGCTCGAGGCGGCCAATATGGGGGTCCAGCTTGCCCCGGAGGATGTCGCCTTTCGTTGCAATCTCGTGACGTTAAGCGACTCGGTGGAGCCGGTTATGGAGGATTTTACGGCCGGTCATATCTCCTCTGCGGAGGCAGCTCCCCTGATCAATGATTTGAACGCTGCGCTGGGCTCGGAGGAGTTCCAATTTCATCCCGGCGTCGGGTATCGGCACCTGCTGGTGTGGCACGGGGGAGAGCCTGGAATGAAGGCGACTCCGCCCCACGACATCACCGGCCAAAGGGTTGCGCCGTATCTGCCCAGTGGGGAGGGCGCTCTGGAGATAGCCCGTCTGATGAAGCTGTCCCAGGATTTTCTTGCCGATTACCCGCTTAACCGGGAACGACGAGCGAAGGGGTTGAAGCCCGTAACGTCTATCTGGCTTTGGGGGCAGGGGAGGGCGCCACGGATTCAAAAAATGACGGAGAGATTTCGAATTACAGGCGGGATGATCTCTGCCGTTGATCTGCTGAACGGAATCGGGATTTATGCCGGGCTCGAGGTCCTCAAAGTCACGGGGGCAACCGGCTACACCGATACCAATTATGTCGGCAAGGCAGAAAAGGCATTGTCTGCACTCCAGAATCTCGATTTTGTCTTTCTCCACGTCGAGTCCCCTGACGAGATGGGGCACGAAGGCAATGTCGGTGGGAAGATAAAGGCGATTGAGGATTTCGATAAGAAGGTTGTTGGTGCAATCCTTGACGGTATTTCCCTGTTTGGTGAATACCGGGTTGCCGTTTTAAGCGATCATCGGACTCCGATTGCGCTAAAAACCCATATTGTCGATCCTAGCCCACTGGCGTTTCTCTCTTCCCGACCAGGTGAAAATCAGGGCCGGGGGGGTTCTTTTGGGGAAACCAGTGCTCATAATTCCGGCAACATGGTATCGCCCGGGTATAGATTCATGGAACATTTCATCGGCGGTTTGGAGAGGCTCTTTGAATAGAAGCCCGCTGAAAATTAGAGTTATTTACGCGGACACCGATGCGATGGGTATTGTCTATCACACCAATTACATCCGCTGGTTTGAAATAGGGAGAACCGAGCTTTTTCGCGAACTGGGGATTGTTTATAAGGACCTTGAAGCATCAGGATGCAATCTGCCAGTAACCCAGGCCTACTGTCATTACCACCTGCCTGCCCGCTATGATGATCTGGTTCTTTTGCAAACCGGGATAGACTTTATCAAGCGGGCCAGTATTAAATTTACCCACAAGATATGGGACGAAGCGCAGATCAATTTGCTGACCGAGGGCTATACTGTGCATGCCTGCACCGACCGCACCGGAAAAATTATCCGCATCCCGGCCATAATAACCGACAAACTCAGAACATTTGTTAATAATCCGCATTGATACGGATATCTTTTAAACAATTAATCACGCCATAAAGGAGAGAATTGAAAATAATGTCAAATAAGTTAGAAAAAAAAGAACTCGAAGAACCGGACAAGCTAACAATTTTATTCATTAAAATACGATCCTTTGTCGAAACCCACCGGAGTAAAATATATCTGGGAGCAGGGATAGCGGTCGTCATCTTTCTCATTGCCGCCGGCGTTTATCTCTATCAGGCGAATTACGAAAACAAAGCAGCCGGATTTTACAATGGGATATTGACGGCCCAGATGAAAGCGGGTTCCCCCGCCGGCGACGAAGCATTGACGAAAGGATTGAAGGAACTGCTCTCCAAATATCCGCGGAGCAATGCCGCTTCTCTCGGTCACTATCGCCTGGGAAATTTATATTACAATCGTCGCGCTTATGATGAGGCGGAGGCCTCCTATCATGCGTTTATCAAAAGTGCTTCTTCCGATAACGATTTAGTTGCCCTTGCCTATAATGGGTTGGGCGCATGCGCAGAACAAAAAAAAGACCTTAAAAAGGCCCTGGAATTTTATGATCTGGCGATGAAAACGAAGGGCGGTTCATCATTTGAAAGTATAAATTACACAAATATTGCGAGAATTTACGAGCAATTGAAGGATAACAAGAAGGCGGTTGAATTCTATCAGAAGGCGCTTTTGAAAACAACTGATCCGGCGATGAGCATATTAATAAAAAGAAAGCTGTCGCTATTGAGTTGATTTTGACGTCTTCTTTTTAAAGGGTGAAATTTATGACGCAGGATTACTATAAGACACTGGGTATAGAAAAAGGGGTTGATCAGGAAGAGGTAAAGAAGGCCTACCGGAAACTGGCGATGAAGTATCATCCCGACAAAAATCCCAATAACCGCGAGGCGGAAGAAAAATTCAAGAAAATCAGCGAGGCGTACGCCGTTTTAAGCGACGCTGAAAAGCGCAAGCAGTACGATACCTATGGTTCTGATCAGTTCAGTCAGCGCTACAGTCAGGAAGACATCTTCCGCAATGTGGATCTCAATGAAATATTGAGGGGTTTTGGATTTGGCGGTATGGGCGGCGGGTTTCGCAGTACCGGCAGGCGGGGCGGCTTCAGTTTTCAAACGGGCGGCGGAGGATACGATGATCTCTTCGGAGGGGGACGATCCGCTTACTCTGTGCCGCAAAAAGGGGAGGACTTGCATTACAATCTTTCCATTACGCTTGAAGAGGCTGTTGCAGGCGCGGAAAAACAGATTTCCCTCCGCAGTGAAACCGGGATCAATGAAATAACGGTAAAAATTCCCGCCGGTATCAATACCGGCAAGAAGCTGCGGCTCTCCGGAAAAGGCTATCCGGGGAAAAACAACGGTGCCAACGGCGATTTATACCTGAACATTAATGTACTTCCTCATCCGCTGTTCGCCCGGGATGGAAATGACATATACATTGAAAAAACGATCTCCTTCACCCAGGCGGCTTTGGGAGGCAGCATCGAAGTCCCGACGATCGATGGTTCCGTTAAAAGGCTTAAAGTTCCCTCAGGGACGCAGTGCGGCGCCAAGATCCGTCTTAAGGGTTTGGGAATCCCACCCCTCAAGGGGTCTGGCACGGCGCATGGAGACCAGTTTGTAAAGATTAACATTGAGGTTCCTCGAAAGCTTTCCGCAAGCCAGACGAGTTTGATCAAAAAACTGGCTGAGGAAGGTATTTGATCAATTGCCTATAAGATATGTTATGTAAACTTAAAGCTGGTACATTATACAAACTGGAGTGAACCGGCGCCCAGGATCCGCTCCGCTTCCGCTCTCAGCGGTGCGGAAAGATCGAGTTTCATATCCTCGCCCAAGTATATCAAGGTTTCGCACCTTGGCTCAACCAGTTTGATATATCCCTCCAGTTTTCCCGAGTAGCGTTGAAGGCAGCGAAAAAGGGTTTCGATATCATCGGGAACGGTCTGTTTCATGTCAACCGTGAAATAGGCCGCGCTGTAGGATTTTTCCGCGGCTTCAGTCAGCAGTGTCACCTCGGAGGAAATCACCTTCACATTCTCTTCCCCGGCGTCAATGATTCCCTTGAGCAGCAGCGGCGCGTCGCCGTGGAGAAGTTGATAGCTGTTTTTATATGTTTCCGGGAAAACGATGATGTCAACCGAACCCTTCAAATCCTCCAAGAGGATGTAAGCCATCGTCTCTTTGCGCTTTGTCTGAACGTCGCGGATGCTGCTGACGATTCCGGCTATCGTCACTACCTCGCGATCCGTCTTGGATCTCAGATTCGCTGAATCGGCCGTTACGATCATCCCGAGCCGTTCCTTGTAAGGTGAAAGAGGGTGGCCGCTGATATAGAAACCGATCGTTTCCTTTTCATAGGCGAGCAAATCCTTATGTTCCCATTCTGCCATTTCAGGAAGCGAGTCTTCATTCTTTGAATTTACATTACGAGTAGTTGACGAACTTTCTTCAAGTTGATCAAGAAGGTTTGTCTGATTGCTGTTTTTCTCCTTATGGCGCTTCTGCGCCTTTTCCATAATCTCTTCATAGAAGGTCATTAACTGGTTCCGGTTATTTCCGGTTGAATCAAACGCCCCGCACTTGATCAGGCTTTCGATGACCCTTTTATTGATCTTGCGGGGATCGATGCGATCGCAAAAATCAAAAAACGACGTAAACGGGCCGCCCTCATCTCTTGACTCGATTATCGAATCGACAGCGCCGGCCCCAACATTCTTCACCGCCGCAAGGCCAAACCGCACGTGGTCGCCGGCGACGCTGAAGTCTCTCATTGATTCATTTATGTCCGGCGGGAGGACATTGATCCCCATCTCCCGGCAACTGCTGATATGACTTATGATCTTGTCGCGGTTATCCTTTTCGCTGGTTAAAAGCGCAGCGACGAATTCCGCCGGATAATGGGCCTTGACGTAGGCGGTTTGATAGGTGACTATCGCGTACGCTGTGCTGTGAGACTTATTGAATCCATATTTCCCGAAGGTCTTCATCTGCTCCCATATTTTGAGGGCCTTTGCTTCGGGAATATTTTTACTCTTTGCTCCCGCGATGAACTTCGGCTTTTCCCGGCTTTCCATCTCCTCGGTCTTCTTTTTGCTCATGACCTTGCGCAGCGTGTCAGCCTCGGAGAGTTTGTAGTTGCCGATGGCTACGGCGATCTGCATCACCTGTTCCTGATAGACGATAATGCCGTAAGTTTCTTTGAGAATTGCCTCCAGTTCGGGGGTTTCGTAAATGATCCTGGTCCGGCCCTGCTTCCTGGCGATAAACTCCGGAATATTTTCCATCGGGCCGGGACGATAAAGGGCGATCAACGCGATTACGTCTTCAATGCAGTCCGGCTTCATCCGGATCAGCATATCCTTCATGCCGGAGCTTTCCAACTGAAAAACGCCATCGGTGTCCCCGCGCATCAGCAGCTCATACGTCGGGCGGTCGTCAAGCGGGAGGTTGTCGATATCGATCGTCACTCCCCTTCCCTCTTTCGCGAAACGAACGGCGTCGCTGATCACGGTCAGTGTTTTCAGGCCCAGAAAATCGAATTTCGTAAGCCCCACATCGGCCACTTCATTCATCGCAAACTGGGTAAAAACAATATCTTCTTTCAGGCTCTTGGCAAGCGGGATTCTTTCTACAAGGGGGATGTCGGAGACTACCACCCCTGCCGCATGGATCGAGGCATGGCGGTTGAGTCCCTCTAAAGTTTTTGAAAAATCCAGTAGCTTTTTAACCTGCGGATTGTTTTTCTCTTCATCCTGAAGGCGTTTTTCGGATTTTATTGCGTCCGCAAGTTTGATATTGAGAACGTTGGGGATTAATTTGGCAATCTTGTCAACCTCGCCATAAGGCATGCCCATCGCCCTGCCAACATCCCGGATAACGGCTCTGGCCTGCATTTTCCCAAAGGTAATGATTTTGGAAACCTTGTCCGCACCGTATTTATCCGTCACATAATTGAATATCTGTTCCCTGCCTTCCGGGGCGAAATCGGTGTCGATATCGGGCATGGTTACCCTGTCGGGGTTGAGAAACCTCTCGAAAAAAAGGTTGTAACGGATTGGATCGACCTTAGTAATTCCGGTAGCTAAGGCAACCAGGCTGCCGGCGGCGGAGCCTCTTCCCGGTCCCACCGGAATGTTTTTTTCTCGCGCCTTTTCGATAAAATCGGCAACGATCAGAAAGTATCCCGGGAAACCCATTGTCCGGATCATCTCCAGCTCCTGTTCGAGCCTTTTTTCGTATGTTTCCCGGAGATTTTCCCTGCCGTCGCGCAGCAGATTCGGGAGAAGAGCCGCGAGTCCTGCACGCGCCTTTTGCTCCAGCCGGCCGTCTAACGTTTCGTCTGTGCCCACCTCCAGCGTCGGGAGATAAAACTTCCCGAATTCGAAGGAGATGTTGCATCTATCTGCTATTTTTGTTGTATTTTCAATGGCATCCGGGCAATAATTAAAGAGCCGCTTCATCTCTTCCGGGGAGCGGAAGTAGAACTGATCAGTGGAAAAACGCATCCGCTCAACATCCCGCAGTGTTTTGCCTGTTTGTATGCACAGGAGCACTTCTTGCGCCTCGGCGTCCTCCCGGTTGAGGTAATGACAGTCGCAGGTGGCGACAAGCGGGATGGAATGCTTGCGGCTCAGCTCAAGCAGACCCTCGTTTGCCTGCTTCTGTTCGGGAATGCCGTTTTCCATGATTTCGAGAAAGAAATTCCCTTCGCCGAAAATGTCACGGTACTCCAGAGCCTGCCGGCCTGCCTCGTCCATATTTCCGTTCAGGATGGCGGAAGCGATTTCCCCATGCAGACAGGCGCTCATGCCGATAAGCCCTTCGTGATGCTCGCGGAGAATCTCCTTATCAATCCGTGGCTTGTAGTAAAAACCCTCAAGAAACGCCAAGGTAGATAATTTCATCAGGTTCTTATAGCCCTGCAGATTGGAGGCAAGCACGATCAGATGATAGGCGTTTTCCCCCGGTCCGGAGCCGGCCCGATCGGTGCGTTTGTGCGGCGCCACGTACAGTTCGCAGCCGATGATTGGCTTTACCCCATGTTTAATGGCCTGTTTATAGAAATCGATCGTACCGTAGATATTGCCGTGATCGGTCATTGCCACAGCCGGCATTCCGTATTCTTTTGCCTTCAGGAAAAGGTCGTCGAGACGGATCATCCCATCAAGCAGGCTGTAATGAGTGTGGACGTGCAGATGCACAAAATCGGAGAATCCCATTGCTCAATCCAGCCAGTAGTTGGGCGCTTCTTTGGTTATGATGACGTCATGCACATGACTTTCCCGAAGTCCCGCCGTGGTAATTTTCACAAATCTGGCCTTCTGGTGCAATTCGCCTATCGTGCGACAGCCGACATAGCCCATGCCCGCCTTTATCCCTCCGAGCAACTGGTGGATGCCGGCCGAGATTGAACCGCGATAGGGAACCCGTCCTTCGATTCCCTCCGGGACAAGCTTCGCGTTGCTCTCCAGATCATCCTGATAGTAGCGGTCCTTGCTTCCCATCTTCATGGCCTCCAGGGAGCCCATCCCGCGATAGACCTTGTAACTGCGCCCTTGAAAAAGCACAGTTTCGCCGGGACTTTCCTCGGTTCCCGCAAAAAAACTTCCAATCATTACCGTTTGTGCGCCTGCCGCAAGCGCCTTGACGATATCGCCGGAATACTTGATCCCCCCATCGGCAATAATCGGAATATTGTACTCATTGCCAATCTTGTAGGCGTCGCGAATCGCGCTCATCTGGGGAACACCCACCCCGGCTATTATTCTTGTGGTGCAGATGGACCCGGGGCCGACCCCGACCTTGACGGCGTCAACCCCTGCTTTTATCAGAGCCAGGGCGCCCTCGGAGGTGGCGATGTTTCCGGCAATAAGTTCGCATTGAGGGAAATTTCTCTTCGTGTCCCGAACGGCATCCAGAACACCGGAAGAGTGGCCATGCGAGGTATCTATTACAATTACGTCTGCCCCGGCTGCCAAGAGAGCGGTAATCCGCTCTTCGCGATCGACGATGCCGACTGCCGCCCCGACCCGCAGTCTTCCCAGCGGATCCTTGCAGGCAAGGGGATATTTCTTTATCTTTTCGATATCCTTGATCGTAATCAGACCTTTGAGATTGTAGTTTTCATCAACGACCAGGAGTTTTTCAATGCGGTGTTTATGGAGGAGTTTTTTCGAATCCTCCAGGGAAATATTGGTGTAGGGAACCGTTACCAGATTATCCTTTGTCATGACATCGGCAACGGATTGATCAAGATCGGTTTCAAAACGTAAATCGCGGTTCGTCAATATGCCGACCAGCACCTTGTTTTTAACAACCGGAACGCCGGATATCCGGTATTGATTCATCAGCGCCAGGGCATCCCTGACCTTGCGCCCCGGTTCAATGGTGATCGGATCGACAATCATTCCGCTTTCCGACTTTTTGACCTTGTCAACCTCGACAACCTGCCTTTCAATGCTCATGTTTCTGTGGATGATTCCGATTCCCCCCTCCTGGGCCAGACTGATCGCCGTTCTGGATTCGGTCACGGTATCCATCGCCGCGCTGATTATCGGGATATTAAGCCTGATATTATTTGTTAAAAAAGTTGCGCCATCAATATCACGCGGCAGAACGCTCGATTCCGCCGGTACCAGCAACAGATCATCGAACGTATATGCGTCAACTACGGTATCATCTAACATAAGACCTCCAGTTTATTAAAAAAATCGTTTACTGTCCAAAAGCATTGTGACCGGTCCGTCATTGGCTATTACGACCGTCATCATGGCCTGAAATTCTCCCGCGGCGACAAAACGCACTTGTTTTTTTGCCTGAGACACCAGGTGGTCATACAGGGGGCGCGCCTGTTCCGGTCGCGCGGCATTTGTGAAGGAGGGTCTTCTGCCCTTCCGGCAATCGCCAAGCAGCGTAAACTGGGAAACAACGAGCAGCTCGGCATCCATGTCGAGCAGGGAAAGGTTCATTTTCCCCGTTTCGTCCTCAAAGATGCGGAGGTTAATGATTTTTTCCAGAAGATAATCCGCGTCAGCTTCACTGTCGCCCAGCTCAATGCCGAGAAATACTAATATTCCCTTTCCTATTTTCGATATTAATCGATTACTTACAGTTACACTTGCCGATTCAACCCTTTGCAATACCGCCCGCATGGCATCCACCTTTTCACCATGTTGATGCTATCAATAATAGGTTCACTCTTCAAGCTATTTTTCTGAATTTTGCAGGGAGACTTGATTGCCTTGATGATATGGCAAGCAAAACGGTTTCATTTTTGTTGCGTTAAACGGATGTTTATGCTATCAGCTCCGGTCTTAAATTAATAAATGCTGGTGGGTTTTGCTTTATGGAGAAGATAAATTCCGTAAGAGGGTTCAGAGACATACTTCCTCCGGAAACGGATAAATGGCGAAGGGTTGAAGAAACGGCGCACGAGGTTTTCCGTACCTTCGGCTTCAGGGAGATTCGGGTTCCGCTGCTCGAAAAAACGGAATTATTCCGCCGCGGCATCGGTGAGTCAACCGATATCGTGGAAAAAGAGATGTACACCTTTATCGACCGCGGCGAGGAATCCCTCACGCTGCGTCCGGAGGCGACCGCCTCCGTCATTCGCGCCTATCTCGAGCACTCCCTCCATGCCGCGGAAAGCGTGACAAAGCTCTACACGATCGGCCCCATGTTCCGGCGGGAGAGACCGCAAAAGGGGCGTTACCGCCAGTTTCATCAGATCGATACGGAGATTCTTGGCCCGGACGACCCGCGCACCGATGCGGAACTCATTTTGATGCTTACGCATTTTCTTGACAAACTGGGTCTTCAGAATATTTCTCTGGAGATCAATTCCCTCGGATGCCCCAATTGCCGCCCGGCTTTTCAGCAGGCGATCGTCTCTTTTCTTCAGGGGCGGGAAAAGGAACTCTGCCCCGACTGCCAGCGCCGCCTGGCCACCAATCCGCTCAGGGTCTTTGACTGCAAGGTGGAAAGCTGCGCCAAAATCATCGCCGAAGCCCCGATGCTGCCCGATTTTCTCTGCGCCGATTGCCTGAATCATTTTTCAACGCTTCAGGAAGCGCTCATTCTTTTCGCACTGCCGTTCAAGCTGAATCCGAAGATGGTGCGGGGCCTCGATTATTACACCAGGACAACGTTTGAAATCACTACGGAATTTCTTGGGGCACAGAACGCCGTTGTCGGCGGTGGCCGCTATGACCACCTTGTCCGGGATCTCGGCGGGCCCGATATCCCCGGGATCGGTTTCGCGATCGGCTTTGAGCGGCTGGTCGCGATGATTCCGGAAAAAGAAGAGGCAAATGCGCCCCTCCTTTTTATAGCGGCTGTCGGCGAAGAGGCATTAAAAAAGGCCTTTTTCATCTGCAATCGTCTCCGGATGGGGGGACTGCAGATCGAAATGGACTATTCAGGCCGCAGTCTGAAGAGCCAGATGAAGAAGGCTGACAAGCTCAAATGCCGCTACGCGCTGATTCTTGGCGAACGGGAAATCGCCGAGAAGAAGGCCTCTGTGCGCAATATGCAAACGGGCGTGCAACAGGAAGCCAGCCTGGATATTTTGGAAGAAACAATCATTAAATTAGCGAGGTAGATAATTTGTCAGATTTCATGATGCGATATAAAAGGACGCATTACTGCGGAGATTTGAACGAGAAACAGGCCGGCGAGGAAGTTGTCCTGATGGGATGGGCCCACCGGCGGCGCGATCACGGCGGCGTCATCTTTATTGACCTGCGGGACCGGGAAGGGTTAACCCAAATTGTCTTCAACCCGGAAACCAGCGAGACCTGCCACCAGGAGGCGGGACGAATCCGCAGTGAATTTGTCCTGGCAATCCATGGCCGTGTTCGCAACCGCCCTGAAGGAATGGAGAATCCCGAGCTGAAAACAGGAAAGATTGAGGTGATTGCCGACGAGCTCGAAATCCTCAACGAATCAAAAACACCCCCCTTCGTCCTTGATCAGACGTCGGAGATCTCGGAGAATGTTCGCCTCAAGTACCGCTATCTCGATCTCCGCCGTCCGGAGATGCAAAAAAACCTTATCCTGCGCAGTCGCGTCGCGATGGCAACGCGCGAATATTTCAATCGCAATGGATTTACCGAGATCGAAACCCCGTTTCTGACCAAGAGCACGCCAGAGGGGGCGCGGGACTACCTTGTTCCCAGCCGGGTCAATCAGGGGATGTTTTACGCCCTGCCCCAGTCGCCCCAACTCTTCAAGCAGTTGTTGATGGTTTCTGGATTTGACAAGTATTTCCAGATCGTTAAGTGCTTCCGAGATGAGGATCTCCGGGCTGATCGTCAGCCGGAATTCACCCAGATCGACGTGGAGATGTCCTTCATTACGGAGGAACAAATCATCAGTTTGATCGAGGGGTTGATTGTTCACCTCTTCAGCTCCTGCCTGGGACGAACTCTCGTTCTCCCCTTCCCCCGCATTTCCTATCAGGACGCGATGAGCCGCTTCGGCAAGGATAATCCCGATCTGCGCTTCGGCATGGAGATGAGGGACTTGACCGATATCCTCAGGAATTCGGGGCTGAAGCTCTTTTCCGAGATAGCCGCCGCAGGCGGTGTAATCAAGGCGATCATGGTTGACGACGGCAAGGGCCTCTCCCGCAAGGATCTCGATGAATTGAAGGAATTTGTAGGCAGATATGGAGCGGGAGGACTGGCCTGGGCGCGGGTGACTGCGGAGGGCTGGACATCGCCGATCTTCAAATTCCTGACAGCCCAGGAGGTAGCGTCCATAAACACGAAAATGGAAGCCGCAGAGGGCGCCGTCATCCTCTTTGTCGCCGACTCGCCGGGCGTTGTCCGCGACTCGCTCGGCAACCTGCGCGTCCATTTGGCGAAGAAGCTCGGCCTGATCGCTCCCGATGCCCTCGCCTTTACCTGGGTTACCGACTTTCCCCTTTTTGAATACAGCGACACCGAAAAAAGATTCATGGCCACGCACCATCCCTTTACCGCTCCGGTTGCCGAGGACATGCAGTACATCGAGACGGAACCGGGAAAGGTTCGCGCCCGCGCCTATGATCTGGTGCTGAACGGCTCCGAGATCGGCGGGGGAAGCATCCGGATTCACCAGAAGGATGTCCAATCCGTGATCTTCAAGGCGCTGGGACTGAGCGAGGAAAACGCCCGTTCCAAATTCGGCTTTCTCCTCGACGCGCTCGAATTTGGCGCCCCTCCCCACGGCGGGATCGCCTTCGGGCTTGACCGTCTGGTGATGCTGATGACCGGCGCGGAATCCATCCGGGATGTCATCGCCTTTCCCAAGACGCAAAAGGCAACCTGTCTCTTGACAGAAGCCCCGTCTCATGTCAGTATAGAGCAACTTATGGAACTCTCCTTAAAGATTGTTTTGTAGTCTTCATTTAACGGTTCTTCGGCACTGCGGGTTTTTTATGAATTGCAAATATTTTTTTATTGCAGTGAACACTGACGGAAAACAGCGTCTTGGACAAAACGTTGCCGACAGGATGATGCCGGCGCTCTTTTTTCCCGCCTCCAGTTAACGACCAAGGAGAAGGGAAACAGAGGGCGCCTTCGGAAAGGGCGCCTTTTTTGTTTGGCGCTGTGGTGCTGGATCAACATTACAGAGAAAAAGGGGTGGGAAATGGCTAAATGGAATAAAGACAGAAGGGTTTTGGAGCACGAGCATACCAATTTCTGGAAATTCGACCTGAAGGATGTTGCAGAGCCGAACCTGCAGAAGGATGTTTTTCCCTACAGCGAGGTATGCCGGATAGACTTTGACCACAAGATTTTGCCGATCAATCCCGCAGAGGATATCTTCATAACCGACACCACGTTTCGCGACGGCCAGCAGGCGCGCCCCCCATATACGGTAAAGCAGATCGTCGATCTCTATTCGTTGATGGGCAAACTGGGGGGGCCAAACGGGGTTATCCGCCAGTCCGAGTTTTTCCTCTACAGCGCGAAGGACCGCGAGGCTGTAGATAAATGCCGCGCTCTCGGTTTGCAATTTCCGGAAATTACCGGCTGGATTCGGGCCGCCGCGGATGACGTTCAACTGGTCAAGGAGATGGGGTTGAAGGAAACCGGCATCCTGGCCTCGGTTTCCGACTATCACATCTTTCTCAAGCTGAACAAAAACAGACGGCAGGCTTTGGACGACTATCTGGCCGTAGTCCGGTCCATTCTCGATGCGGGAATAATCCCGCGCTGCCATTTCGAGGACATAACCCGTGCCGACATCTATGGTTTCGCAATCCCTTTTGCCATAGAACTAATGAAACTCCGTGAGGAAAGCGGCATAGACATCAAGGTGCGGCTCTGCGACACGATGGGATACGGCGTTTCCTATCCGGGCGCCTCATTGCCCCGCAGCGTTGACAAGCTCGTTCGCGCCTTTATCGAAGATGCCGGCGTTCCCGGACATCTGCTGGAATGGCACGGCCACAACGATTTTCACAAGGGGCTGATCAACGCCTCCCATGCCTGGCTATACGGCTGCAGCGGCGCGAACGGTGCGCTTTTGGGGATGGGTGAACGCACCGGCAACTCTCCCGTGGAGGGGTTGATCATCGAATACATCTCCTTGAAAGGAGAGGCGAACGACATAGATACTACCGCAATAACCGATATCGCCAACTATTTTGAAAAGGAGATAGGCGTTAGAATCCCTTCGAACTACCCGTTTGTAGGTTCCGATTTCAATGTGACAAGGGCCGGAGTCCATATTGACGGCTTGATTAAAAACGAAGAGATTTACAATATCTTCGATACCGCAGCCCTGCTGAAACGGCCAATTATGCCGATGGTTACGGACAAGTCCGGCAAGGCAGGGATTGCTTTCTGGATCAACTCCCATATCGGATTGAAGGGAGAAAGTGCCGTGGATAAACGCCACCCCGGCGTTTCCCGCATCCATAAATGGGTGACCGATGAATACGAATCGGGCCGGGTGACCAGTATCTCCAATGAAGAACTGGCAAGGCGCGTGCAGAAATACATTCCGGAACTCTTCATGTCCGAACTGGAAAAGATCAAACATATTGCCTCGCAAACGGCGGTTGCTGTTGTCAATCAGGTCATTGAGCATCCCGACATGAAAACCATGAAACCGGAGCTTCAGGAACCGGCGATGCAGCAGTTTATCGAGGAAAATCCTTCGATTCAGTTTGCCTACGTCGTCGATATGAACGGTCGCAAGACGACCAGGAACATTACCAATATCGCCGATCGCGCCAAATACGAAAATTACGGCGTCGGGACCGACCAGTCCGATCGCGAATGGTTCATCAAACCCCTGCAGACGGGGAAAATCCATGTCACCAATTTCTATATCTCGAAGATGACGGGGGCATTGTGCATCACGGTTTCCTCCCCGATTGTCGATGAGAATGACGAGATGGTGGGAATCTTCGGCGTTGATATCAAATTTGAGGATTGGGTAAAAAGGGTGGAAGATATCGCCGAGGCTACCCAGATTGCCTTGCGAGAGGAATACGAGGCAAAATCAAAATCGGATCGTTGGGTTTAGTTTCATGTTTTGAGTTATTTGAATTATTTCTTGACACCCGGTTTCGATTATGAAATAATTTCTTCACAGCTACCATTTAGTGAAGGAGTTATTTCATGCCACTCAACTCCATTCTTGCAGACAACCGGATTCAACTGACCGAGGCCCAGAAACACGCGGCTCAGTACATCATGGACCATTACGAGGAGTCGATCTTTCTGACTGCCTCGAAACTGGCCCAAAAGGCGGCTGTCAGCGAAGCAACCATCGTACGGCTGGCAAAGGTACTGGGATTCGGCGGTTATCCAAAATTACAGCAAATGCTCCGCACCAAACTCCAGGACCGTCTGACCACAGTCACTCGACTCGAAAAAACCGTTAAAAACATCCAGATGAACGGCGACATCCTCACGAAGATCATGAAGGAGGACATCCAGAACCTTTCCGAGACCCTCCGGGATATCTCCCTGGAAACGTTCCACCAGGCCGTCACCGATATGAAGAACGCCCGACGCATATATGTCGTGGGGTTCCGCGGAGCCCACGCCCCGGCTCTTGTCCTGGCCCTTTATCTTCGTTTCCTGGGAAAACAGGCAACGCCTGTGATCCCAGGCTACGGGGATATCTGGAATACCCTCCACGGCTTGGACGCCGAGGATCTCAGCATCGGAATCAGTTTTCCGAGATATACGAAGCTGACAATCGATGTTCTGAAATACGCCAAGGAAAACGGCGCCCGGGTCGGCGCCATCACCGACTCCCTCGTCTCACCCCTCGCCCGCAATGCGGACTGGGTCCTGCCGGTCCACTCCCGACTTGATTCCTTCATCGAATCCTTTACCGCAGCCATGAGCCTAGTGAACGCCCTGCTGACGGAACTCAGCGTCCAGAATCCGGAGGAGACCATGAAGGCCTTGAAGGACAGGGAACTCCTCTGGCAACAGAAGGAAATATACGTTCTCCCTTACGCCGATTACAAGAACGAGCGTAAGAAAAACACCTCCCCCCGATAACGCAGATTGTTTCGGGGGTTGGACAAGCCCGTCCCTTCATGTATATCCATGGGAAAATTCGTTATAAGGAGGGTATCATGCAATCGTTAAATCGTCTTTTTAACCCCGCCTCCATCGCGATCATAGGGGCCTCCGAAGTCCCCGGCAAGGCAGCCGAGCGGCGCACCAGGAGTTTGATCCAGGGGGGTTACCCCGGAAAAATCTTCCTCATCAACCCCAAGCGGGATACCCTGTTCGGGAAAAAAGCCTATACCTCAATCCTCGACATCGGAGAGGCGGTGGATCTTGTCATGGTTGTCGTCGCCCCGAAGTTTATTCCCCAGGCCGTGGCCGACAGCGTCAAGATGCACGCCAAGGGGATCGTGATCATCACTGCCGGCCTCGGAGAAACGGGTGAAGAGGGCAAGCGGATCGAAGCGGAAATACTGCGGATCGCCACCGAGGGAAACGCCAAGATCATCGGCCCTAACTGCTCGGGGCTCTTCTCTGCCTCCGGCGGGATGAACCTTCTCGGGGTTCCGCCGATCAAAAAAGGGCCTCTCGCCGTCATCGCCCAGAGCGGGAACATCATCGACTCGATCACCCACTACGCCGAAATGCGCGGAGTCGGACTTAGCCACATCATCTCCGCCGGAAACGCCATTGGCGTAAAGTTCCACGAGTACATCGAATACCTGGGACAGGACGAGGGAACCAAAGCGATCCTGATGTACATGGAGGGAATCAAGGAGGGCGGACAGATCGTCCGGGCAGCACGCGAGGTCTCGAAGCTGAAACCGGTCGTTGTTCTCAAGGTGGGGCGGAGCAAGGCCGGCGCCAGAGCCGCCGCCTCCCACACCGGCTCAATCGCTGGCGACGACGCCGTCGTGGAAGCGGCCTTCCGCCAGGCGGGGATTGTCCGGGTCACCAACGTGGACGAGATGTTCGATGTCGCCATGTCCTTTGCCAACATGCCCCTGCCGAAGGGAAACCGGGTCGCCATCGTCTCCGAGGGGGGAGGAGACAATTCGGTAGCCGCGGACAATTCCGAACATTTCGGTTTGGAGGTCCCTGTCCTTCCCCAGGCAACCCAGGAGCGGATCCGCCCGTTCCTGCTCGCCGGGATGCCGGCCTCAAACCCGATTGATTACGGCGGGACGGCCGAGGAGAACCCCGACATGATCAGCAAGGTCGTCGAGGCCCTCATGGAGGAGCAGGGGATCGATTCCATCTATCTCACAGGATTTTTCGGCGGGTTCAAGGAAATCATCGCCCCGCACGTCGGCGAACTGGAAGAGAAGACCTCGCGGGAACTGGTCCGTCTGATGCGGCAGTACGGCAAGCCGATCGCCGTTCACACCTCCTTTGCCCAATCCCCCTTCCGCTCAATGCAAATACTAAGTGAAAACGGCGTATTGCTGACCCCCTCCTCGGAGCGGGCCGCACAGTGCCTGGCATATATGGCAAAATTCGCTGCCCGACGGAAAATCCTGAATCTCGCGAGTCCTCTGCCGGCCATTCCGACAGATGTTGACAAGGCCAGGACCCTGATCGAGGCTGTGAAGCAGGCGGGCAGAAAAAATCTCCTGGAGACGGAGGCCCGGGAACTCCTTACGTACTACGGTGTCTCCCTTCCTCCAGCAACACTGGCGAAAACAGCGAATGACGCAGTCGCGGCCGCAGCGGCTCTCGGCTTTCCCGTCGCCCTGAAGATTGTCTCCCCCGAAATCATCCACAAGTCCGACGCGGGCGGAATCCTCCTGAACCTGAGTGACGAGGCTGCTGTCCGCGAGGGCTTCGCGGAGGTCGTAGCCAACGCTTCTCGTCGCAGCAGCCCGGAAAAGGTTTTGGGCGTCCTCGTCGCCCCGATGGCGCCACCTGGGCAGGAGTGCATTGTCGGGATGATCCGGAATCCCCAGTTTGGCACGGTTCTCATGTTCGGCCTTGGCGGAATCTTCGTGGAGGTGTTGAAGGACGTCTCCTTCCGGGTCGCCCCCCTGACCGATCTCGACATGGAGGAGATGATCCATGAAATCAAGGGATATCCCCTCCTCAGCGGCGTCCGTGGGCAGAAACCGAAGGATACCGGAATCCTTAAGGATCTCCTCCGGGTGATCGCCCAGTTGGCGGCCGATCATCCGGAAATTCAGGAAGTGGATATCAATCCCATTATCGTGCATGAACAGGGGGCGTCCATCGTCGACGCCCGGATCATCATCGCCTAAGGAGGATTATCATGACCTTTGAATGCATCATTTACGAGAAAAAAGAGGGGGTTGCCGTCATCACCCTGAACCGACCCGAAGTACTCAACGCCATGAACAAACAGCTCTGGCTCGACATCGAGCAGGCCCTCGCTGACGCCCGCGAGGACGACAGCGTCCGGGTACTCATATTCACCGGGACGGGACGCGCCTTTTCAACCGGCGCGGACCTCAAGGACTCCAAAGGGCGATCGCTCAAAGCCTACCGGGACTATCTGGTTCACCTCCAGGATATCTCCCGCCAGATCATCCGCTATCCGAAGCCGACCATCGCCGCCGTAAATGGATTCGCCTTGGGAAGCGGCTACGAGTTGGCCCTGGCCTGCGACATCCGGATCGCCGCGGAAGGGGCGAAGTTCGGTTCCCCCGAGGCGCGGGTCTCCTCCTCGGTCACCGGCGGCGCGATGCGCCTCGTGCAGGATCTGGTCGGCTCCGGCAAGGCCCGGGAGCTCCTGTTTACCTGCGACTATATCGACGGGAAGGAAGCGGAACGGATCGGCCTGGTCAATAAGGCTGTTCCCGCCGAACAATTGATGGAAGAGACCTTTGCCATGGCGAAGAAGATTGCCGCCAATTCGCTTTTTTCCATCAACCTGATCAAGAAGGGACTCAACATGGCCTCGGAGGTCAGCCTGGAGGCGCTGATGGACTATGAGGTCGAGGCATGCCTGGCAACCGTTTCGGCGCCGGAACGGCTGGATAAGTTGGAGGAGTTCGCTGAGCGGAAAAAATAACCAACCATTAATAACGAAGGAGGGTATGAAAATGAAACGTTCAATGATCATGATATTTGCGGTACTGGTGGCAGCGTCCCTGGGGTTTGCGCCCCAGACGTTCGCTGCGGAAAAGAAGGTCTTTCTGACGCTCGCCTCGGGAAGCCCCGGCGGGGCCTATTATCCGCTCGGGGGCGGAATGTCAGTCATCGTCCAGAAAACAGTGGAAGGCTTCCGCTGCGCCGCCGAATCCACAGGAGCCTCGGTGGAGAACAGCCGTCTCGTCGGCAACGGCGATTCGGACATGGGAATGGTGATGGGGAGCGTCGGCTACAACGCCTCCCAGGGAAAGGCGCCTTTTGAAAAGAAATACGACATCGTCTCCCTGTTCCAGATGTACCCGGCGCCCCAGCACCTCGTGACGACGGTTCAGTCCGGAATCAAGAGCATCGCCGATCTGAAGGGCAAGAAGGTTTCGATCGACGTCCCCGGCAGCGGCTGCTCGACGATGGCCAAGATCATTCTCGAAGAGGCCGGATTCAATCTGGAGAAAGACCTCACCATCGCCAACCTCTCGCAGACGGAATCGGTCCAGGCCCTCAAGGACGGGGTCGTGGACGCGGTCTTCTTCAACTTCGCCTATCCGGGCTCGGCGGTGATGGACCTGGCGGCAACCCGCGACATCGTCCTGGTTCCGGTCGAACAGAAACTGGCGGACAAAATCATCAAGAAGTACCCCTATTACGTAAAGATCACCATCCCGGGGAAGACCTACTCCAAGGTGGATGACGATGTCCTCGCGCTGGGCGATTCCAACGTGATGATCGCCAACAAGAAGATGAAGAACGACGTGGCTTACAAGATTGTGAAGGCGATCTACAGCAACGTCAAGGAGGGGAAGTACGCCCTGATCAACGTCCATCCGGTAGCGGCCCAGTTGACGCCGCAGAATGCCGTGAACAGCCCGCTTCCGCTTCACCCCGGCGCGGCGAAATATTTCAGGGAAGTCGGGGCGCTGAAGTAGGAGGAAGGGAAAAACGCATCAAAGGGTCGCCTGTGTACAAAGCTCTCTGTCTGGCACTCATGTTCTTACCGATGGCGGAGCCGGCATTTGCCGGCGCCGCCGCGGAGCGGGAGTGGACCCTTCAGATCGTCCGTAAGGCCGGAGAGGAGGCGCTCTGGGAATCTCCCGTGAAGCGGGGGGATTTTTTCACCATTGAATACCGCCACTCCTCCGACCACACACCGGTGCGGGATCTGTTCACGATCGACGATGACGGGGAGATCATTCTTATCGAGGAAAGCTACCTCTGGTATGGGGCGGGTCTGGAATCCCACCCCGATATCGGGATAACCGACTTCTCCGGGGAATGGACCCGGGTGCGTCTGCACCGACCTTTCCCACGGTTTCTGCTCCGGGTTGGAGAAGTCGCCAACCACGTCCTGATCCTTCACGGTCGGGAAATACCGCTGTTGTCCATTGCAAAGAAAAGGGAGTCTGTATGGATTCGCACAATGAAGAGCGGCAGCAAACGATAAAAAAGGAACAGGAGACGGAAGAGGCCCTGGCGGCGCAACGCGCCAAAGAGGTGCTCGACGAATTCGAACGGAAACGCCAATACAAGAACCTTCCCGCCCTGTTCATTAAGATCGTGGCAGTGATGACATCCAGCTATCACCTGCTGTACGCCTATTTTCACCCCTTCTTCGCACTGGACCACCGGGCGATCCACTGGCTGTTCATGTCCTTGCTGCTGTTTGCCCTTTACCCTTTTTCCAAGAAGCGGTCGCCGCTCAAGCGTATGTCCCTCCCGGACGTGGTGCTGCTGATCATTTCAGTGGCCATCTGCCTGTGGATTTTTATCAATTCCACTGCCATTCTCAACCGTGCGGGAAGCTTCCGAACGATGGATGTCGTCACGAGCACCATCCTCGTACTGATTATCCTGGAGGCGGCCCGGCGCGCCGCGGGCATGGCCGTTCCTCTGATCGCCGTCGTCTTCATCGGCTACGCCCTCTTCGGGCCTTATCTCCCGGATGCCCTGGCCCACAAGGGGTACAGCATCCAGCGGCTCTCCACCTACCTTTCTCTTTCCACAGACGGGATATTCGGCATCCCCCTCGGTGTGTCGGCCAACTTCATCC
This sequence comes from Syntrophobacterales bacterium, assembly GCA_019429105.1. NCBI lineage: Bacteria > Pseudomonadati > Thermodesulfobacteriota > Syntrophobacteria > Syntrophobacterales > Syntrophobacterales bacterium. Next base: position 8,947 of record JAHYJE010000013.1, on the reverse strand, counting down.
TCCTGTTCATTCTCTACGGCGCCCTGCTCCGGAAGACCGGCGCCGGAGAGTTTTTTACGGACGTGGCCTTCGCCCTGACCGGCTGGACGAGAGGGGGACCTGCGAAGGCAGCCGTCGTCTCCAGCACCTTCTTCGGGATGATCTCGGGGAGTTCGGTTGCCAACACGGTCACGACGGGAACCTTCACCATCCCCCTGATGAAAAGGACCGGCTATCCCGCCCATTTCGCGGGCGGCGTCGAAGCGGCATCCTCCACTATGGGGCAGATCATGCCGCCCATCATGGGGGCCGCCGCCTTCATCATGGCGGAGTTTCTCTCCGTCCCCTACTACAAGGTCTGCATCGCCGCCGCCATCCCGGCGACACTCGCCTTCTTCTCGACGTTCATGCAGGTCCACTTCCGGGCCGTTTCCCTGGGTCTCGTCGGTCTTCCCCGGAACGAACTGCCGAAGATCGGTGCCGCCTTTGCCGCGGGTTGGCACCACCTCTTCTCCATCTTCCTGCTGATCGCTTTTTTGATGCAGGACTTTTCTCCGGAACGGGCCGTTTTCTGGGCGATCCTCGCCACAGTCGCCACCTCCTTCCTCATGAGCATTATCCGGAAGGAATCGCTGAAGACCTTCGGGAAGCTGATCCTGGAGGGTCTCGAGGAGGGCGCAGTCGGCGCAGTCGAGGTGGCAGCCGCCTGTGCCGCGGCGGGCATTATCATTGGATCCATCACGATGACCGGTCTGGGGATCAAATTTTCTTCAATGATCGTCGATGCCTCCATGGGACAGCTCTACCTGGCTCTGCCGTTCACCATGATCGCCTGCCTGTTCCTGGGAATGGGGGTGCCGACGACGGCCCAGTATGTCATCATCTCGGCGCTGGTGGCGCCTGCTCTCGTCCAGATGGGGGTCCTGCCGATGGCCGCCCACCTGTTCATTCTCTATTTCGGAACGCGCGCCGACATCACCCCCCCCGTGGCTCTGGCCGCCTATGCCGGGGCGGGGATCGCCCGCTCAGACCCCTGGAAGACGGGACTGGCAGCCTTCCAGCTCGGGATCGCCGGCTTCATCATCCCCTTCATGTTTGTCTATGCCCCCGAACTGCTCTTCGTCGGCAGCCTCTGGAAGATACTTCTGGCGTTGCTTACGGCCACATTCGGAGTGATCTGTCTGGCTGCTGCCGTCCAGCGCTGCATGCTGGTCAGGACCACCTGGTACGAGGTATTGCTGCTGCTGGTCACCTCTTTTTTGCTGATCAAACCGGGCCTCCAGACCGACCTGATCGGCGTCGCTCTGTTCCTTGTTGTTTTTCTGTTCCAGTGGTTCCGCAGAAAACGCGAAGGGCAAGCGGAATCTGCGGCATGACGAACGGCCACGTAGGCCAGTTTCTGGAAGGGGGCAGACAGGTGTTGATGGTCGCGCTGTCCTAAAAGTCTTCGACCTGCCATCTTTCATAGGGAAGATCCTTGGCGTTTCGCGAATAGGGGGAAAGTTCCATGATGAAACGGGAGGGACTGACCGGCATATTTCCCATCCCCCGCGAATAGTCGGTAAGGGGATAGCTGAGGTATAACTGGTCCTTGGCGCGGGTCGCCGCAACGTAAAAAAGCCGCCTTTCCTCTTCTTCCCCGCCCTCATCCTTCAACGCCCGGGCCAGCGGCATCATCCCCTCGCTGCACCAGATCATCAGCACTGCCTGCCATTCCAGCCCTTTCGCCTGATGGATGGACGACAGGACAACGCGCTCCTGCAGCATCGTTTCGTTATCGGCGTCGTCACCGTTGACGCTGGTCAACAGGGCAAGTTCACTCAAGAAATCCTCCGGTGAGGAAAAGCGCGAGGAAAAATTCATGAACTGCAACAGGTCTTCCTCACGGGAGGCAGCATCGCTGCGGTTCTCCCGGAGAAGATCGATGTATCCGTTTTTAATGATTGCTTCGATAAGCAAAGGCGGAGCGCTTCCCCTTGCGGCATTGACGGCCCGAAAGGTCTCGAGAAAGCGTCCGAGCCCGGGGGCTGCCGAACGGGGCGCCGCCTTCTTGAAATCGTCGGTTAGAACCGCCGCCAAGGTATCCGCCTGCCCGTTAATATACCGCCAGAGCTTGTCCGCCGTCGCGGGGCCGATTTTATCGTAAAGGCCAAGCGCCCTTTTCCAAGCCATTTCATCCTTCGGATTGACGATTATCCGGAGATAGGCCGTAACATCCTTGATATGGGCCTGCTCAAAAAAACGTATCCCCGACCGGATCTCGAACGGAATTCCCCGGCGTGTCAGCTCCATCTGCACCTCCATCGAATGGAAATGCGCCCGATACAACACCGCTATCTCACTCAGGGGAACGCCGCTGCGGTTTAGCTCCAGTATCCGCTGGGCGACGAAATCGGCCTGCTGCAGGACATTCCGGGTGGGAACGAGAACGGGGCGCACACCTTTTCCCCGCACCGCCCGCAGGGTTTTCTGAAACTGGTTTTCATTGTTGTTGATGCTCAGGTTCGCCAGATTAAGGATCTCCGGGGTGCTGCGATAGTTCGTCTCCAGCTTGAACATCCGGCAATCGGGATACAAGTCGGGAAAATTCATGATATTTTCATAATTGGCGCCCCGGAAGGAGTAGATGCTCTGGGAATCGTCGCCGACAACCATCAAGTTGCGGTGGCGGGCGGCAAGGAGGTTCATGATTTCCGCCTGAAGACGGTTGGTGTCCTGATATTCATCGACAAGGATATGGAGGAATCGCTCCGCATAGTAGTCCCTTGCTTCCGGAAAATTCAGGAGCAGCTCCCGCCAGAAAAAGAGCAGATCGTCAAAATCCATGACATTCAACGCCTGTTTCCTCGTTCTGTACCGGGAGGCGACGGCAAGGATATCCTCCGTGCGATTCTCAAAATACGGGTAGCGATTCGCGATTATGTCCGGAATGGCAATTTCCGTATTAATTCCGAGGCTGATGATCCCGCCGACAACGTCCCCTTTAGGAAATTTGCCGGCCTTGTCGTCAATCCCCAGCTCCTTGATGCAGGTATTGAGCAATTGGCGGGAATCCTCGCTGTCGAGGATGGAAAAGTTGGCGGCAAATCCCAGGCGGCTCGCGTGCACGCGCAGGGTGCGGTGGGCCAGGTGATGAAATGTTCCCCCCCATAAACCGTTTATATCACGGCCGATCAGCTTTTCAACCTGCGAAAGCATTGAGCGGGCGGCCTTGTTGGTGAAGGTTGCCAACATTATTCGCTCCGGGGGAATCCCCTCTTCCACAAGATGGGCAACACGGCAGGTAAGCGTCCGGGTCTTACCGCTCCCCGCCCCGGCAATAACCAGTATCGGCCCGCCCGCTTCAACAACGACCTGAAGCTGCTCGGCGTTAAGTTCACTTTTATAGTCAATCATTGTTAATCTTCCCTTGCCCGCCCTGCTTCCGGACAGCCACTAAGGTCGCCCCTGCAATCAAGCTGATCCGCCAGCCCCGATTCGCCACGGGGTTATAGGTTAAAAGGCAATGTCGGTCAATATTTAATATTCCCTTTTCCTGGCTTTCTTCCTTGACAGGTTGTTGATCTGATTATAATGTCACGGCGTATTATTAAAAAATATTCGAGAGATGGCTATGGATATTCTGCTCACCTTTGCCGGAAACCGGGATCCGTTCAATGCCGAAATCGTCAAGGGGGTATTCACCGACGGACCGGTACTTACGCTGCTTGCGGAGCGATCCTTTGCTGCCGTCCACATCTTCACCACGCCGAACACCCTTCTCAACGCCCAGCAGCTCCAGCAGGAGATCGTTACACGGGTAGAGAAATGCCGTACCCATATCCACAACCTCGACATCCCCGATCCCACCGATTACGAGGCCCTCTTTCTGCACATGAGTGGGCTTTGCCGTAAAATTCTGGACGAATATCGGGATCAAAAGCCGGTATGCTCCGTCGCCACGGCCTCCGGAACGCCGCAGATGCAGACCGTCTGGTTTCTACTCGCCCAGTCGGGACTGGTACCCGCCACACTCCTCAAGATTACGCCGCCGCGCTTCCTGAGACCAGCTCAAAAGGCCGTTACCGAGATTCGCCTTTCGCTGGGATCCTTTCCCCGGATCACACTGCCTTCGCCGGAAACGCTGGAGATAGCCGCAACCTACCTTCGCAAGGAAAAACTGGAAGCCGAGCGGGAGGAACTGGTTCGGGAATTCTCGGGTCAAAATATGATCGGCCGGAGTCCGGCCATAACGAAGGTCATGGAGACCGTCCGGGCTGCTGCCCTGTACGATTCTGCCATTCTGATCCAGGGTGAAACGGGAACGGGCAAGGAACTTGTCGCCCGGGCGATCCATTTCAACAGCACCCGCAAGAATGAACCCATAATCACCGTCAACTGTGCCGCTATCCCCGAAACCCTCGTGGAGAGCGAACTGTTCGGTCACGAGAGGGGCGCCTTCACCGGGGCCGATCGGCAGAAGAAGGGAAAATTCGAACTCGCCGATCGGGGCACGATCTTCTTGGACGAGATCGGGGACATGCCCCTGCCCGCCTCCTCGGCGTCAAACCCCACACCTTACGAAAACGGGCCAAAGAAAGGTTCGGGCTTTAGGATTGGAAGATAGCTGTTGATATTTCATAAGCTTAAGTTTATCGTTTTCCACACGTGGTCGATGATCAATGCCGATCCGCAAATAGCAGCGAATAGCGATGTAGTATCTTATACTATCGCCGGAACTCGGAATTCATACCAATAGCTGATCATGGAAAAGTAAGGAGGTAAAAAGAATGGCTTCAGAGACAGATGAAATTTCCAGGAAGATTGATGAGTTGCCAGATACGGATAAAGCCATGCTCGTTGATATGATTCTGGCAAAACTTGATCGGCCCGATCCTGAGTTGGATAAGATATGGGCGGAGGAAGCGACAAAACGGTGGGCTGCTTATAAAGAAGGTCGGCTCAAGGCGATTCCCTATGACGAGGTGATGGCGAGGTATCGCGATCGATGAGGGTTCGCTTTCTTGAACTGGCTCAATACGAATTGGACGATGCCTTTTTATGGTATGAAAAGCAAATGCCGGGTCTTGGCCGGGAATTGTTGGACGAGGTGGACAGATCTATACGGCGCATCGCCCAATGGCCTTTCGCGGGGATAGAACTGAGCGCTGGTCTGCGTCGTTGCCTGGTAAAGCGGTTCCCTTATGGGATTATTTATGGAGTTGAAGAGGACACGATGGTGGTTGTGTCTGTCGCTCATCTACATCGAAAACCTTTTTATTGGATAGACCGCTGGGGGAAGACAAAAGAGGTATGAAATAGTAACTAATATTACCTAATTAGTGATATAATTTACTAAAGTATTTTCGTCGGCGTGAGCATTATTCAAGCATAATCAAGTATTTTCAATGTATTAAAGACTGGCACCTTTCTTTGGCATGGTTGCTGCTTTATTCATCCTTCAAAATCAACGCATCAAGGAGGCAGCACATAACCAAGATCATCTTTACGGGAATCACGTTTTTTTGTATGTTCTTTCTAACCGGTTGTGCCACGATCATGTCCCACGGGCCGCAAACCATTCCCAATCTGACGCAGCCGGACGGCGCGGAATGTGAGATAATCGACGTCGCCGCCGGAAAAAGCATCGTCAAGGCCAAGACCCCGCACACGGCCACCCTGGAGAGAGGCGACGGATATTTTCAGAAAAAGTTCTACAATATCACACTGTCGAAAGAGGGCTATGTAACCGAGAAGGTCTCCATCGCGCCGGAGCTGAACCCCTGGTACATCGGCAACCTGCTTTTCGGGGGAATCATCGGAATGTTGATCGTCGATCCGCTAACCGGCAGCATGTGGCGCTTCGAAGAAAAGGAGGCTGATGATGAATGTCGATTTAAAGTGGATAGAAAAGGAAGTTTTTTCCCTCTCTTCCCAGGAGCGCGCCCGGCTTGCGATGAATCTGATCAAGAGTCTCGATACTCACGACGATGCCGATGTAGAAGAGCTCTGGCTGCAGGAAGCCGAACGGCGTTATCGTGAATACCGGGTGGGGAAACTCCAAACGAAGTCAGCCGACGATGTTTTTCGGGATGCGTTCTCGAAGGTGCGATGAAGAAAGTCATTTTTCTCCCTTTGGCAGAACAGGAAATGAACGAAGCCGCGATCTTCTATGAAACCCACAGCCGAGGACAGGGACAAGCGTTCTTATCCGCGATTAAATCTGGGAAACGTCTCTTCTTTCCTCTTCACAAATAAGCATATCGGTGATAGTAAAAGGGAACCTGAAGCAACGGAGGGCTCTACCATGGTTGGGTTTGATCGGATTCCCAGATAATGGGAGAGCGCGCCTGCGTACGGGGCATGCATGTAACCGTGCCGTTGATCGTGAACCTGGCAGCCAATGGCATAGTACAGAAGAAATCTTCGATTTTGTCCGTCAAAAAGGCGCCTTTGCCTGATGAGGGCTCGATATGTTAGATCACGATGAAGTCAGTATGGGAGGTTAATCTATGAGAGCGTATAAAACACATCTGACTGTAAAGGACCCCAAACGAGTTGTGTTGACAGATCTACCCTTCAGAGCAGGACAACGTATCGAGGTGCTTATCTTGTGGGAGGATTCACCTGACAATGCCGCCCGGGATTTTGAGCTGCTATTGAAAGAAACGCAGTCATTGCCGCAAGCCCAGGCAATCAGCGAGGCGGATATAGCCGCTGAAATAGCGGCATACCGAAGCGTTCATCTTTGAAGGGCATGTAAGTAAATGATATGAGAGTCTTCGGCATACAATCGGACGGCCAGTTCCATGAGTATATGAGAACGCCATTTCAGGTCGATCATGAAGAGGCCGTTCTCGAAGGCTGGCTGGAATCGAATCCGGACGGCATCTTAGAGGATGGAAACATCTTGATCATCGGTCGGCAGATCGCAACCGATTTGGGAGGATTCATCGACCTCCTCGGTGTGGACCGAAAAGGGGATATGGTCGTTATCGAACTCAAGAGAGATCGGACACCACGCGACACGCTCGCCCAAGCACTCGAGTATGCATCGTTTGCCGAACGTCTGGACACGGAACAACTGGAGGCGATTCTGCGATCATATCTGAACGACGAGTCTCTGAATCTTGCGGAATACCATCGAGAATACTTTAAGCTTGGTTCAGATGAAGCGGTGGCCTTCAACAAGGACCAGCGTGTTGTTATCGTCGGGCAGCGGGTCACTCCGGAAATTCGACAGACGGCCTCATTCCTTCGGTCCAAAGGATTCAGGGTGACCTGCGTTGAATTCACATTCTTTCAGGCCAATGGCGGAACCCGCCTCCTGTCCCAAGAGATCGTGGTTGGTAAGGAATCTGTGAAACCGGGCCATGTGGCCTCAGGCTCCCTGCCCATCGTGACCGTGAACGAGTTTTTGAATTCGCTCGACGATAACGGCAAAGCCGTTTTCTCTCGAATTCTTCAATTCGCCAAAGAGATGTCATTGCCAATTCACTGGGGAACCAAGGGCTTCTCGCTGAATGTTGATCTCAAAGGAAGCCATGTCGCCGTTTGTTATGGATACCCCACCGGGTCCGTTTACAAACAGGTCCTTTACACCGCTTTTCGAGGGCCTGGCAGTATGGCGCGCAAGACCTCCGTTCCAGAGGATGTCCGCTCAACCCTTTGGGACAAGGCAAAATCAACGGGTCTTTTCATTCCGGCAGGCCGGGAATTGAAGTGCATGATCAATACAAAGTTTTCAGACGAAGAGATATCTTCTCTTTGGGGCTGGTGTAAGGCTGTTACGGAGGCCATCAGAAAATACGGTCTCAAGGAATAAAACTGCTGAACCATTTCGTTCAGCGATTCGGAAGGCTGGGCAGTTTCACTCTGTGTTTTCTCATGTGGCTGATGAAAATGTTAGGCGGGGGAGCGTAGATCAATAATCCAAGTTGTGGACCAAGACTCTCCAAATTACAACCGCTGTAAAATTCGGGAAACTGATTGAAATACCTGCGGACTCCATGTAGAAAATTAATCGTCCCCGGGTGTGCGTTCCCTTCAAATAATCGTGCTTTCTCATAATAATTTTCATGGAGTACGCACAGATTAATATGGAAATCTCTGAATACATCCTTAATGGCAACATCTATGGAATTTGGTTAGTATGCCTCTTTTGGGTTGGGTATCTTTTAATCATAAAAATCGATTTGAAGCATCCCCGGGTTTTACCGAAATTAATAATCGCGGTAATTTTATTCGGTATCCCTACGCTTTTTTCTTACTTGCATTACCCATGGCAAATGATTCTCATCTCCAGTTTCACAGTTTTCCCAATTGTGATTTTGTTATTCACATCAATTTTCTGGCCTTTACCGCACGAATTAATATTCCTGTTTTGGCTTAAAAAGAAAAAGCTTAACAAGCACTTAATGGTTAGTAATGATCTGGAAAATAGATTTTCCTGGATTTTGTTAACAACTCCTGGGAAAATTCAGTTCTTAACAAACCTGATAAGTTATTACAGCAGGACTAACCTTTCAAAATATATCCATCAGTGTATCCTAAACTATGCACGACTCCCTCTTTTTAAAGCTGAAAAAACTGCATTTGAGCTTGATCGAGGCGTATCCTACATTCAAATGGGGGCTACAAGCAAAGTCGAACAGATATTGGAAGAAGCTTCTGCTTCTTTTAAGCGCACGTCAAAGTACTTTTTCCTCTTGGCTTGCGTTGGGCGGTGCAAAGGTCTATTTGATAAGGAAAGAGTCCACTTTGAAAAAGCCTTACACCTTCAAGGCGAGGATGATTCTTTAAAATGCCAAATATACAATAATATTGCGGTCTGTTGGCGGCGGCGTGAAAATGTCCTAAATTTGGCGGTTTGAAAATGTACGGTCTAAAGCGCTATTTGAAGAGGCGCTGGGACCATTTTTCAGGTTCCAGCGCCTACTTGACACCAAGGATTTATGTCTCGATTATATCTTTCATTCGATAGCTGTCG
>JAHYJE010000012.1 GCA_019429105.1 Syntrophobacterales bacterium | reverse complement strand
CGAAACCTGCCCGTCCGGCAGGCGGGCTCGAAACTCAAAAGTGTATAATCCCTCACCTTTTTAAAATATTTTAGGTATAATAAATCTGTTATGCATTTTGTTTATATCTTAAAAAGCAAGAAAACTGAAAGACTTTATGTTGGTTTCACCTCTGACGTTAGCAGAAGGCTTGCTGAGCATAACGAGGGCCTCTCGGGTTACACGAAGGCTCATATACCCTGGGACCTAATATATTACGAGGCTTTTAACAACAGTGCTTTAGCTAGAAAAAGAGAAAAGAGTCTAAAATATTTTGGTAAGGCATACGGGCAACTAAAAAATAGAATTGGATTAGGGGATTAAAAGGTGAGGGATGCCTAAAGATTTCTATAAAGACATTATCCTGCAAGAGAGCTTCGATAAGAAGCTAGTTGAACGTGCCTATAAATTTGCTAAAAAGGCACATCATGGTCAAAAAAGAAGGAGCGGCGAGGCATACATTACGCATCCACTGGCAGTCGCCAAGACTCTTCTGAGTTTAGGAATGAGTGATGAGATGGCGGCTGCGGCCTTACTTCACGACGTAATTGAAGATACTGATACCAAATATGAGGATATTGAGGCCGAATTTGGGGTCGAAGTTGCTGGACTCGTAAAAAGCCTAACAGCTCTCCGTCAGGTTGATTTTTCGACTTATTCAAACCCGGAGGAAGCCGAGGAAGCAAAAACTCACGCCAAAAACGAGAACCTAAGGCAGCTTTTCCTCTCGATGTCTGATGATGTTCGAGTGGTGATTATCAAGTTAGCCGATCGACTCCACAATATGGAAACAATCAAATCACTCCCCATCGAGCATCAGCAACGGGTTTCGCGTGAAACCTTAAATATTTTTGCACCTCTTGCTCTCAGGCTCGGGATGGGAGAAATCAAGGGCCGGTTGGAAGATTTAGCCTTTCCAATTGCATATCCTCAAGAGTATAAATATCTCAAAAAGGAGGCCAATCGACGTTACAAAGCAGCCGACAGGTACACGCTCAAAGTTAAGCGAATTATAGATGATGAACTAAAAAGGTTATCAGTTTCAGCCGATGTGGAAGGGCGAGCCAAGCATATCTATAGTTTGTATAAAAAAATTACTCGGCCAGAGATTGATTGGGACTTTGATAAGGTTTATGACCTGGTAGCTCTCCGAGTCGTGACCGATACAGAGGAGAATTGTTATAAAATTTTAGGCGCCATTCACGGTAAGTTTAGGCCGATTCCAAACTACGTTCGAGATTATATTGCCGCTCCAAAACCAAACGGCTATCGCTCGATTCACACGACTGTTTTTGGGCCAGAGGGTAAAGTTTGTGAGATTCAAATAAGAACCAAGGAGATGCACGAAGAGGCTGAATATGGAGTCGCTTCTCACCTTCATTACACCTTAGAAAAAAGTTCTGGGAAGTCTGATAGTGAGCTCGAAAAGGGGACTTTTGCAAAATCCCACCAAACGGATTTTTTAAAGCGAATCAAGGAATGGCAAGTCTCGGTTGGTGACGATACTGATTTTCTAGAAGGTTTAAAGATGGAATTTTTAGATGATCGGATCTACGTTTTTTCTCCAAATGGTGACATCTTCGATTTGCCGGTTGGAGCAACCCCGGTTGATTTTGCCTACGAGGTTCATAGTAGGATTGGTGATAGATGCCGATTACGTCGCCGAGCAGTTGGACGAAATTGTTGAAGATGAGGATCTGAGCCGTTATATTTTGTGATTTGAGAGATTGCTTATGGAAGATATGACTGAGTTTGTGGAGAGGGCCAATATCCTGGTGGAGGCGCTTCCCTATATACGCCGTTTCTTTAACCGGACGGTTGTTATAAAGTATGGCGGGCACGCGATGGTTGACGAGGAACTGAAGGATAATTTCGCCCGCGATGTGCTTTTGATGAAGTACATAGGCATCCATCCGGTGGTTGTGCATGGCGGCGGACCGCAAATCGGCAGCGTCCTGAAAAAGCTGGGGAAGGAATCGCAGTTCATCCAGGGGATGCGGGTCACCGATGAAGAGACAATGGATATTGTCGAGATGGTGCTGGTCGGGAAGGTAAACAAGGAAATAGTCGGCTTGATTAACCGGCATGGTGGGCGGGCAGTGGGCCTAAGCGGCAAGGACGCAAACCTGATTCGTGCGGAGAAATATCTCCTCAGCGCCGACAAGGCAAAAGCCACGCCGTCGGAAATAATTGACCTCGGTCTGGTCGGCAAGGTCAAAGAGGTAAACGCCTCTATTCTCAATACGCTTATGAATGACGGGATAATTCCTGTCATCGCGCCCACGGGGATAGGTGAAAATGGGGAGACTTACAATATCAACGCCGATCTGGTGGCCGGCGCGGTTGCGTCGGCCCTCGGTGCCGAAAAACTTATTTTGCTGACGGATGTGCCCGGTGTTCTCGATCGGGATAAAAACCTCATTCACACGATGAATAACGGCATGGCAAGGCGGATGATTGAGGACGGAACAATCGCCGGCGGCATGTACCCCAAGATCAAGTGCTGCCTCAAGGCTCTGGGCGCCGGGGTAGGCAAGACCCACATTCTCGATGGGCGCGTCAAACACACGATTCTGCTGGAGATGTTCACGGATCAGGGGATTGGGACGGAGATCGTAATATAGGAGTCAAGAATTAATGCATGATTTATGAAGGCATTTTGAAATGAAAGAGATTGAAATGACAAAAGCAGAATGGATCGGGCTTGCCGATAAATACATAATGCCCAACTACAAGCGGTTTCCTGTTGTCATTACCAGGGGACTGGGCGTTCACCTCTGGGACAGCGAAGGCCGCTCTTATCTCGATCTGGTCGGGGGGATTGCCGTTTGTGCCCTGGGTCACTCCCATTACCGGGTGGTGGCGGCGATTAAGGAGCAGGTGGAAAATCTTACTCATATCTCCAACTACTATCACATCGCTCCCCAGATCCTGCTGGCCGCCCTGCTTGTAGAGAATTCCCCGCTGGATAAGGTATTTTTCTGCAACAGCGGCGCGGAGGCCAACGAAGCGGCGATAAAACTTGCCAGAAGATATGCATTTGAGCAGATGAATGGCAAAAACGAGTTCATCACCATGCGCAACTCCTTTCACGGCAGAACACTGGCCACTGTCACGGCAACCGGCCAGGAGAATTTGCAGGCAGGATTCGGTCCTCTCCCCGCAGGTTTCCATTATGTCCCCTACAATGATCTTGCCGCCCTGGATGCCGCAATCACCGATAAGACCTGCGGGGTAATCGTCGAACCGATTCAGGGGGAGGGGGGGGTAGTCATTCCCGACGCTGGATATCTTCAGGGGATTAGAAAAATATGCGATGAACATGGCATTTTGATGATTGCCGATGAAATCCAGACGGGCATGGGCCGGACGGGGATGCTTTTTGCCTGCGATCATGAGGATGTTGTCCCTGACATCATGACCCTTGCCAAGGCATTGGGAAATGGCTTTCCGATCGGGGCGATGCTTGCCAAGGAGCACATTGCCGCGGCTTTTGTCCCGGGAAGTCATGGTTCGACATTCGGTGGTAACCCGCTGGCCTGCGCGGCAGCCTTAGCCGCGGTGCAGACGATCCTGGAGGAAGGGGTTGTCGAGAACAGTCGCGTTGTCGGCGAGTATTTTCTCGCCCGGCTTGCCAAGCTGAAAGACAAGCATCCGGTTATTCGCGAGGTGCGGGGCAAGGGGTTAATGATCGGCGTGGAGCTTGCCTCTCCCGGTGCGGGGCTGGTGCTTGCATGCATGGAGAAGGGGCTTCTTATTAACTGTACAAACGGCAATATCCTGCGTTTTGTGCCGCCGTTGATTATTACCGAATACGATGTGGATCGGGCTTTGCAGATATTGGATGAGGCATTGGGGGAACAATGAAAAAGGATTTGATAAGCGGTTATGACCTGGAGAAAAGTGATTATGACGCCATTTTTGAGGGCGCCGATCGGCTGAAAAAAATGTTGCGAGCCGGAAAATCAGCCAAGCCGCTGAAGGGTAAGACGCTGGGGATGATTTTTGACAAATCATCGACGCGCACGAGGATATCATTTGAAGTAGGCATGTATCAGTTAGGGGGAAACGCACTCTTTCTGAGCGGTCGCGATATTCAGATCGGTCGGGGGGAGACAATCCCCGATACAGCGCGGATAATGTCCCGCTATCTCGACGGGGTGATGATCCGCACCTATTCTCACGAGTTGGTCGAGGAATTTGCCCGGTTTGCGACAATCCCGGTTATCAACGGCCTCACGGACCTGCTTCACCCCTGCCAGATTTTGACGGATCTCTTCACGCTTATAGAGAAGCGGGGAGGGTATGAGGGGCTGAAAATCGCCTATGTCGGGGACGGCAACAATATCGCCAACTCCTGGATAGTTGCGGCTACAAAGCTTCCCTTTCGCCTTGACCTGGCCTGTCCCGACGGGTATGATCCGGATCCTGTCATTCTGGAAAGGGCAAAAGCCGAGGCGCCGCTCGGGGTTAATCTGCACAGGGAGCCGGCTCTGGCCGTGCGCAAGGCCGACGTCATTTATACCGATACCTGGGTGAGCATGGGGCAGGAGGAACAAAGAGATGAAAAGATTAAAAAATTTCATGCCTTTCAGGTTAGTCAGGAACTTGTGGACAAAGCCGGAAAGGACGTTATTGTGATGCATTGCCTGCCCGCGCACCGGGGGGAGGAGATTGCCGCGGAGGTTATCGACGGTCCCCAGTCCGTTGTCTTTGACGAGGCGGAAAACCGGCTGCACGTCCAGAAGGCGATAATGGAAATATTGATGCAGTGATAAGGAGGATACTAAAGTGAGTGAAGTGAAGAAGGTTGTTCTTGCCTATTCGGGCGGACTCGATACGTCCGTCATTCTGAAATGGCTGATTGAGACGTACCACTGCGAGGTGATCTGCTTTGCCGCCGATGTCGGGCAGAAGGAAGAGTTGTCCGGGCTTCAGGAAAAGGCGCTCAATACCGGCGCCTCAAAGATATACATTGATGATCTCAAAGAGGAATTCACGCGGGACTTCGTTTTTTCGGCGCTCCGGGCGAATGCCATTTACGAGGGAACATATCTGCTGGGAACATCGCTGGCCCGGCCGCTGATCGCCAAAAGACAGCTTGAGATTGCCAAGCTGGAGGGCGCCGATGCTGTCTGTCACGGGGCCACCGGGAAGGGCAACGATCAGGTTCGTTTTGAGCTGACCTACCTGGCCTTGAACCCGGCAATCAATATTATCGCCGCCTGGCGGGACGACAACTGGAAATTTGATTCCCGGTCATCGATGCTTGATTATGCCGATAAACATGGGATACCACTGCCGCTGACCAGGGAAAAACCCTACAGCAGCGACCGCAACCTGCTTCACATCTCCCATGAAGGCGGAATTCTGGAAGACCCCTGGACGGAGCCGAATGAAGACATGTTTGTGCTGAGCGTTTCCCCTGAAAAAGCCCCGGACCGGCCGACCTATATCGAAATCGTCTTTGAAAACGGGATTCCTGTTTCCGTGGACGGGGTGAATATGCAGCCTGCCGTTCTTCTCGATCATCTCAATGAAATCGCCGGTAAAAACGGGATCGGCCGCGTTGATATGGTGGAGAACCGCTTTGTCGGCATGAAATCCCGCGGGGTTTACGAGACTCCCGGGGGAACTGTCCTCTGGGCCGCGCACCGGGCAGTGGAGTCTATTACCATGGACCGCGAGGTGATGATGCTGCGCGATTCGCTCACTCCCAAATACGCCCAGCTCGTTTATAACGGTTTCTGGTTTTCTCCGGAGATGAAGGTTCTGCAGAGCTTCATAGACGAAACCCAGGAGCATGTGACCGGGACAGCCCGTCTTAAGCTCTACAAGGGAAACTGCATTGTGGTCGGGAGGAAATCGCCCTTTTCCCTTTACAGTGAGGATGTTGCAACATTTGAAAAAGACCGGGTTTATAACCAGAAGGACGCAACCGGATTCATCCGCCTCAATGCCCTGCGTCTCAAGATAATGGCGGCGATGAACGCACAAGTTCAGATTTGATGCGGCAGGTAAAGATGACTGAAAAAGTGGAGAAGCCCTGGGGGGGGCGGTTCAGTGAGGAGACAGATAAGGCCGTAGAGGCCTTTACCGCTTCGCTGCATTTTGACCGTCGGCTTTACCGCTGCGATATTGAGGGCAGCATCGCCCACGCGCGCATGCTTGCCAGGCAGGGGATCGTCAAAAAAAATGAAAGTCGGGCGATCATTGCCGGTCTGAAGGAGATCCTGCGGGATATTGAAGATGGAACGTTTTTCTTCAATCCTGACGACGAAGACATTCACATGGCGATCGAAAAGGCGCTGATTGTCCGGGTAGGCGAGGTCGGAGGGAAGCTCCACTCGGCAAGAAGCAGAAATGACCAGGTGGCTCTGGATGAACGCCTTTATCTGAGGGCGGAAACAGACGAGTTAATTCACCTTGTCCGCGCTCTGCAAGGGGCGCTCATAGAGCAGGCAAAAAAGGAAACAGGTGTTATCCTGCCTGGTTATACCCACATGCAGAAGGCGCAGCCGGTTCTTTTGTCTCACTATCTTCTTTCCTTCCGGGAAATGTTTGACCGCGATTTGTCGCGTCTTTATGATTGCCGGGTGCGGATGAATGTAATGCCCCTGGGGGCGGCGGCTCTGGCAGGAACGGGACTTCCCATTGACCGCAAGTACGTTGCCCGCCTCCTCAAATTTCCGCGGGTGACGGAAAATAGCATGGATACAGTCTCTGACCGGGATTTTGTCGCCGAATTCATTTTTGTCGCATCGCTTATCATGGCGCACCTGAGCCGTTTTTGCGAGGATCTGGTGCTCTGGTCAACCGACGAGTTCGGCTATATCGAAATCGCCGACTCGTTTACAACCGGCAGCAGCATTATGCCGCAAAAGAAAAATCCGGATGTGGCGGAGCTGATCCGGGGAAAGACAGGCCGTGTTTACGGCGATCTCGTCGCCATCCTGACTCTCCTCAAGGGGCTGCCGATGACGTACAACCGTGATTTGCAGGAGGACAAGGAAGCGCTGTTCGATGCGCTCGACACCACGAAGGCCTCTCTGCGGATTTTTACCATGATGGTGGGCCATATTGCCTTTCGCCGGGAAAAGATGGCAACGGGCGCCGAAGGGGGATTTTCCACGGCGACTGACATCGCCGAATATCTCGTGCGCAAGGGAACGCCGTTTCGTGAAGCGCATGGCATTGTCGGGAAAATAGTCGCTTTTTGCATCAAAAACAAAAAAAAGCTGACGGAGCTGACCATGACGGAGTTTCTTGATTTTTACGGCGGTTTCGATGAAGATGTGTTTCAATGCTTGGCCGTAAAACAGTCTGTGGGCGCCCGGCAGGAAAGAGGCGGAACAGCCGGGGAGACGGTGCGCGCGAGGATTGCGGAAATTGAGGGTAAAGACAGATGAAGAGTGGAAAATCATTGCGCTGGGCGGCTTTATTTTTTGCAATTCTAAGCCTGTCTTTTTACGGATGCGGCAAGAAAGGGGATCCCCGGCCGTCAAAGTCAGCTGGCAGCTATTTACCGGCGGCGATTGGTGTAAGGCAGTTCACTTCACTGCTTGATGTTCATAAAATTAGAGGTACGCGCTTGGTCGAGTCCGGAGCGACGTCTAAAAGATTGGCAATTTAAACCGGCAATTTATGCACGCATTTTCAGATTAGGGGAACAATGAATTATTTCGATTACAAGGATAACGAACTGTATTGCGAGGAAGTGTCCATTGCGGCAATCGCGCGGGAGGTAGGAACGCCTTTTTACCTCTACAGCGCCCGGACGTTGAAGCGCCATTTTACGGCATTTGCCGAGGCCTTCGCCGGGATCCCTCATATCATCTGTTTTGCCGTCAAAGCCAACTCCAACATTGCGATTCTGAAGAGCTTTGCCAACCAGGGCGGCGGCGCGGACATCGTTTCCGGCGGGGAGCTGTACCGCGCTTTGCAGGCCGGCATCGAGCCCGCGCGGATCGTCTATTCCGGGGTGGGAAAACGGGATGACGAGATCGATTTTGCCCTCAAAACGGGGATTCTGATGTTCAATATTGAATCGCCCCAGGAATTGGAGGTCATCGACGAACGCGCCGGCAAACTCGGTCTCCGCGCGGGGATCGGCATCCGCGTCAACCCGGATGTAAATGCGGAAACCCACCCGCACATTTCCACCGGTTTGAAGGAAAACAAATTCGGCATCGCCGTCGAAAGCGCGCTTCTGGCTTACCGGCAGGCGGCGGCGTTGAAACATATCGATATAAAAGGGGTAAGCTGCCACATTGGTTCACAGATAACGAAGATCTTGCCCTTTACCGATGCGATCGACCGCCTGAAGACGCTGATCCGCACTCTGCGGGCGGAGGGGGTTGCGGTTCATTATCTCGATCTGGGCGGCGGGCTGGGCATTTCTTACGATCAGGAGAAACCGCCGCTGCCCGCCGAATATGCCCGGGCAATTATCGAGGCGGCCGGCGATCCGGGCTGCACCTTTATCTTTGAGCCGGGTCGCGTGCTTGTCGGCAATGCCGGAATTCTTGTTACAAAGGTCCTTTACAAGAAGGAAAATGACGCAAAAAAATTCTTCATTGTGGACGCCGGCATGAACGACCTGATTCGCCCCAGCCTGTACGGGTCCTTTCACAAACTTCAGCCCGTCCAGTTGACCGCGCGGGAAGAGGTTACGGCTGACATCGTCGGCCCGATCTGCGAATCCGGTGATTTCCTGGCCAAGGGACGGCGGGTGAAATCAATGGAACGGGGCGATCTGTTGGCCGTTATGAGTGCGGGGGCTTATGGATTCACCATGTCCTCGAATTACAATTCGCGCCCGCGGGCGCCGGAAATAATGGTTTGCGATACGAGCTGGCACGTCATCAGGGAGAGGGAAAAGAACGAAGACCTGATTAGAAACGAAAAGATTCCGGACTTTTTGAAAAATTAGGGAGTGGTTTGTCTTTTAAAAGAATATGAGTCGGGGCTTCAGATAAAAATTGGAGGGGGAGATATGTTTTCAGGCGCCATTGTCGCTATTGTAACGCCGTTCAAAGATGGGAAGGTTGACGAGGCGGCCTTGCGCCGTCTGGTCGAGGAGCAGATTGCCGAGGGAACGGATGGAATTGCCCCCTGCGGAACAACCGGGGAATCCACAACGCTTTCGCATGAGGAGCATGACCGGGTTATTGAGATTGTGATCGCTGCCGTAAAAAAGCGCGTTCCGGTCATCGCCGGGACCGGCTCGAACAGCACGACGGAGGCAATCCGCCTGACGAAACACGCCTGGCAGGCGGGGGCCGATGCGGCGCTGATTGTTTGCCCTTATTACAATCGCCCAACCCAGGAGGGTCTCTACCTGCACTACAGGGCCGTTGCCGAAGCGGTCCCGATTCCCATCATTATTTACAACATTCCGGGGAGAACCGGCACGAACATGCTGCCGGAGACGATGGCGCGCCTGGCGAAGATCCCCAATATTGTCGGGGTAAAGGAGGCGGCCGGTTCCATCAAACAGATGAATGAAATCATCAGTTTGTGCGGGCCTGATTTCGATGTCATCTCCGGGGATGACGCCTTTACTCTGCCGCTGCTTGCCATCGGCGGCAAGGGGGTAATTTCCGTTATTTCGAATATAGTTCCCGCTGACATGGCCGGGCTTGTGGATGCCTTTTTTGCCGGTGATTTGCAGAAGGCCCGCGAACTTCACCAGCGCATGAGTCCGCTGATTGATGCGCTTTTCATTGAGACCAATCCCACCCCGGTAAAGGCGGCGCTGGCCTTGATGGGCAAGATCGACTATGAGCTGCGCCTGCCGTTATGCCGGATGGCCGAAAAGAATGAATCAGCCTTGAAAAAGGCAATGCAGGACTACGGGTTATTGAAGTAGGGAGGAACTTTTTATGGTAAAGGCCATTGTTACCGGCGCCGGCGGACGGATGGGGGGAAGGATAATCAGCATTATTGCTGAGACAAGGGAGATGGAGCTGGCCGGGGCGGTGGAGCAGAAGGGCCATCCCGCAATCGGCAGGGATGTGGGCGAGGGTTTGGGACTCGGCAAGACGGGGATACGAATTGTTGATTCCCTGTCCGCTTGCATTGAAAAAGGCGATGTCGTTATCGACTTTACCTCGCATGAATCATCTCTTAAACACCTGAGTATTGCCGCAAGTGCCAAAAAAGCCATAGTAATCGGCAGCACAGGCTTCACAGTTAAAGAAATGGATGAGGCAAGAAACATTGCCGGCGCTGCAAGATGCGTCATTTCCCCGAACATGAGCGTTGGCGTCAATGTCATGTTCAAGGTCCTCTCCGATGTCGCGGCGATTCTCGGCGATGAGTACGATGTGGAGATCGTTGAGGCGCACCACCATCTCAAGAAGGACGCACCCAGCGGCACGGCGGTAAAAATGGCGGAGGTGATCGCCCGGAGCTTGGGGCGCGATCTCGAAGAGACCGGCGTCTATTGTCGTAAGGGCATGATCGGCGAACGTTCCCCTAAAGAGATCGGCATTCAGACCGTTCGCGCCGGGGATATTGTCGGAGAGCATACGGTGATTTTCGGCGGCATGGGAGAGCGGCTGGAATTTATTCACCGCGCCCACAGCCGGGACAACTTCGCCCGCGGGGCGATTCGGGCGGCGCTTTGGGTGGTTGGACGTCCCAATGGGCTCTATGACATGCAGGATGTCCTGGGATTGAAAAGGGTTGCCTGAAGGGATGCACGCGAGGCCTGATGTTCATGAAATTGGCGGAGCGCGCTCTGTCGCGTCCGTCGCAGTTATTGCCTATATCGGCATAGGGGCGAATATTGGCTCCCCGCCAGAGCAATGCCGGGAAGCGGTGCGTCGCTTGGGGGCGATGCCGGGCATAACCTCTTTACGAACATCGTCTCTTTACCGGACCGAGCCGGTTGGCCCCAAGGAGCAGGCGTGGTTCATCAACGCCGCAGCCGAGCTCAAAACGGCGCTTCCCGCCCGTAAACTGTTTGAGATATTGAAAAATATTGAAAAGCTCATGGGACGCGCAGAGGGTATGCGCTGGGGGCCGCGGGTAATCGACCTCGATCTCCTTCTCTATGGTCAGGCGATTATTGACGAGGAGGGGCTGACGGTTCCTCATCCGGAGCTGCATAAAAGGCGTTTCGTCTTGGAGCCGCTTTGCGAGATCGCCTCCTACACGGTTCATCCGCTGTTCAATGTTTCCATGCGCGGACTGCTCGATCGCCTTGCTGAAGGCGGGGGTGTTGAATTATATGGAAAATTTTAGATAGCGGCGCTCTCAACCATTTGTCCTGCAGGCGCGGGGAGTTGCGGCAAAAATGATTATGAGGATTGGATGTTGCTTAAATTAGTAATTGTTGTTATTGCGATCTATCTTTTCTACAAGCTCATCAGGAAGGATTCGTCTCAAGCAAGGGGGAGCAGGGGATACAAACGTCAACAGAAGCCCGCCGGCGGAGAGGACCTGGTCGAGGATCCGGTCTGTCACACATATATCCCCGAAAGCTCTGCTTTGAAACTGAACGTGGAGGGGAAAACGGTATGTTTTTGTTCGCAAAAATGCCTCGATACTTATGTTCAGGAAAAAAAGCAGCCATGAGCGCGATCAGGTTATCCATACCTGAAGAAGGCCGAAAAAGTGGGAAATAACTCGACTATCGACAACCTGAAGAATCTGTTCGATAAACTGCCCATCCCCGAGCGGCAAAGGGACATCTATAATCTTCCCAATACAATCAGCATGCTTCGCATCGGCGTCATTCCGGTTTTGTTTGGCCTGCTTCTCTCCCCCGGCCCGGCCATGAGCCTGGTTATTGCGGCGTTGTTCATCGTCGCCGGGCTTACCGACCTGCTTGACGGCTATATCGCGCGAAGATTTCAGATAGTTACGACGATGGGGAAATTTCTTGATCCGATTGCCGACAAGTTGATCGTTAATACGGCAATGATCCTCCTGATTCCTGTTGGTAGAATACCGGCCTGGATAGTAGCCGTCATGATCATCCGTGATTTTGCGATTGATGGCATAAGGACTGTAGCCTCGGCCGAAGGTTTGTTTATCCAGGCCAGCCAGCATGGAAAACGAAAGACGCTTTGCCAGATTTTTGCCATTTCCGCGCTGATAATCCATTATCCGTTTATTGGCGCTGATGCGCATGTGGTGGGAATGGTTATTCTTTATATCGCTTTGGCCCTTTCAATAATTTCCGGGGTGGATTACTTTTTCAAGTTTTACGAAACGGTGTTCAAAAACAGAAGCTGAAACCCGGGAATGTTTATAATTGTTTCCCGATTGGCGTTGGATTCATTGGGGATCTGCCTGAAGGCGGAAAGTAAAGAGCAGGCGGTTTTGAAACAATATTATAGAAAAAGCGATTATTTTATTGACAAACAAATTTTATTTGATATATTCCGCCGCACCCAAACACTGAGCGGGCGTAACTCAGCGGTAGAGTGCCACCTTGCCAAGGTGGACGTCGACGGTTCGAACCCGTTCGCCCGCTCCATTTTTTTGTCTAAACGGCGGCATAGCCAAGTGGTAAGGCAGCGGTCTGCAAAACCGTTATTCCCCGGTTCAAGTCCGGGTGCCGCCTCCAGGATCACCAGGTGCGAGCGAAAATTTTCGTCTTTTCCATTTTTTCCTTTACAATCCAACCTTTCCAGAAGAAAAACAGGGGCTTTTTTGATCGCTCCGGGCGGGTGTATGCAAGCTTTGCAGTTTGAGTTATTTTATGGATGTAAATTCGTAATGCAATATTCTAATTGACTGAAATTGAAGGAGAAAATATGAAAATTCAGGTTATCGAAGGCCGGTTGGCCACGCATAAGACCGAAGCCGCCGTCTTTGCGTATTTTGAAGATGAATCGCTGCCCGCAGGCGCCGCTGCTTTTCTTGACGAAAGTCTGGGAAGGGTGATTCAGGATATTATCGGTTTGGGGGATTTCAAAGGGAAATTCAACGAAATAGCCGTTTACTACACGCACGACGACTCTTCGGTAAAACGTATTGTGACAGTGGGGTTGGGCAAGAGGACAGACTTTTCACTCGAACGGCTGCGAGGGGCCTTTGCCAAAGCGGCGCAGCATATACGCTCCATAAACGTGACCGAGTTTTCGACGGCGCTGGCCTTTGACGACATGCCGGCGGATGCCGCAGCCGGGGGGATTGCCGAAGGCGTTATCCTTGGACTTTATCGGTATCTGCCGTTCAAAACTATTGACCGCAAGGAAGAGCAGACGATCGCTTCCTTTAAAATTTTTATAAATAAGGGAGACTTAAAAACCGTACGCGCCGCCGTTAAGCGAGCAGAAATCATCGCCAATGCGGCTAATTTTGCCCGCGATCTTGTTTCCGCGCCGGGCAACGAGATGACTCCAACCGCTCTGGCCGGCGCGGCTCAGGAAAATCTGAAAGGGAAAAACATCAGTTTTTCCGTGCTCAATGAGGCTAAAATGAGGAAACTGGGGATGAACGCCCTCTTGGGCGTTGCCAGTGGCAGCCGCGAGCCGCCGAAGATGATTGTTGTTGAATACCGCGGCGGCAAGAAGTCCGAGCTGCCGCTTGCCCTCGTCGGCAAGGGGATTACCTTCGACAGCGGGGGAATTTCAATCAAGCCTTCGGAAAACATGGATCGGATGAAGACGGACATGGCCGGGGGCGCCGCGGTAATTGCGACCATTCGCGCTGCCTCGGAACTTTCGCTGCCGCTCAATCTCATCGGGATAGTTCCCGCCACGGAGAACCTGCCGGGCGGAAAAGCCTATAAACCGGGGGATATCCTCCGCTCTCTTTCCGGACAGACGATAGAAGTGGTAAATACCGATGCCGAGGGAAGGGTTATTCTGGCTGATGCGCTTACCTATGCCAGTCGTTTCAATCCAGCCGCGATCATTGATTTGGCTACCCTTACCGGGGCTTGTATCGTCGCCTTGGGAGACGAAGTCATCGGCATGCTGGGAACGGATGCCGAACTTAAAGGCCTGATCAGGGAGGCCGCTGCTGTAACAGGAGAAAAGGTTTGGGAATTGCCCCTCGGGGAGCAGTACGACGAGATGATTAAGAGCGATGTTGCCGATTATAAAAACTCCGGCGGTCGAACGGGGGGCGCGATTACCGCCGCCACCTTCTTGGGCAAGTTTGTCGGGGGCAGTAAGTGGGTTCATCTCGATATCGCCGGCCCCTCCTGGTTTGAAAAAGCCAAGCCGTACATTCCCAAGGGTGCCTCGGGCATCGGGGTTCGTCTGCTGGTCCAATTGCTGAGAAGCATGACCACTGAAAAACAGTAACTGTTTTTTTAATCCATGACCGAAGCCGAAACAATTCTGGAAATACGGGAGCTTTCCTCGCATTTTGAAACCGAACGGGGCATTGTCAGGGCTGTTGACGAGGTGAGCCTGAAAATCGGGGCCGGACAGACGGTCGCGGTAGTCGGGGAGTCGGGGTGCGGGAAAACGGTTCTGGCCCTCTCCATCCTGAGGCTATTGCCGTCACCGCCGGGCCGAATTTCCGGCGGAGAGGTTCTTTTGCAGGGCGTAAACCTTCTTGACCTTTCTGAAGATGAGATGAGAAAGGTCAGGGGGCGCGATATTTCGATGATCTTTCAGGAACCGATGACCTCGCTGAACCCGGTTTTCCCGATCGGCGAGCAGATTGCCGAGGTATTCCGACTGCACCAGAAAATGGGCAGAAGAGAAGCTCATATCAATAGTGTCGATATGCTGCGGCTGGTCGGGATTCCCTCCCCGGAAAAGAGGGCGAGGGACTACCCGCATCAGATGAGCGGAGGGATGAGACAGCGGGTGATGATTGCCATCGCGATGGCGTGCCGTCCTCGGGTCATGCTGGCGGATGAACCTACGACCGCGCTTGACGTCACCATTCAGGCCCAGATAATCCAACTTATTCTTTCCCTGCAGCAGCGAACAGGGACATCCGTCCTGCTTATCACCCATGACTTGGGAGTTGTCTCCGAGGCGGCCGATTTTGCCTTTGTCATGTATGCCGGTCGCATAGTGGAGAGCGCTCCGGCAAGGGAGCTGTTAATTTCTCCGCTGCATCCCTACACAAACGGGCTGATAAATTCTCTTCCCGGCAGAAAGGCTGCTTTGGGCCGAGACAGCTTCCTCAAAGCGATTCCCGGAATGGTTCCTCCCCTTTATGACCTGCCGCCCGGTTGTCGCTTCCAGGGACGCTGCGCAGAGGTTCTCCCGATTTGTCGGGAAGAGGAACCCCTGCTTAAGCAAGTTGCCCCCGGGCGTTCGTGCCGCTGCTGGAGGCATTAGCAAAAAAAAGATGAACCAAAAACTTCTCGAAATAATTGAATTAAAAAAGAGTTTCGGCGCCCGCAGCGGATTTTTTCAGGGTAATGATGTCGTCGTGCGCGCGGTTGATGGCGTCACTCTTCAGGTAAAACGGGCAGAAACCCTGGGGCTGGTCGGGGAGTCCGGATGCGGAAAATCGACACTGGCCCGCCTGATCGTCCGTCTGGATGAGCCGACAGAGGGTTCAATATTATTCGACAATGAGGACATCTTTAAATTAAAAGGGGCAAGGCTGAAGGAATACCGCCGCAGCGTGCAGATGATCTTCCAGGATCCCTATTCCTCGTTGAATCCGCGTCGAACAGCGGGCGACATCATCGAGGAGCCGCTGAGAATTCACAATCTTTCGGCGGAGAGAGAGGGCGGAAAGAAGCTCAGGGAAATGGCGCAGCTTGTCGGTCTCAATGAGGAGCAATTGAAGAGGTATCCACATGAGTTCAGCGGCGGACAGAGGCAAAGAATCGGGATTGCCCGCGCGCTTATTCTCCGGCCGCGCTTGATTATAGCCGATGAACCGGTTTCATCCCTTGATTTGTCTGTCCAGGCGCAGATACTCAATCTCCTTAAAAGCCTTCAGAATGAGTTGGAGCTTACCTATCTGTTTATTACCCACGACTTTGGGGTAGTTCAGCATATGAGCGACCGGATTGCCGTCATGTATCTTGGTAAAATTGTTGAACTGGGTAAAACGGCGCAGGTCTGCGAAGCGCCGGTTCATCCTTATACCCGGGCCCTTGTTTCCGCCGTGCCGGAAATAGACCCGGCAAAAAATAGAAAAAAAAGAACGGCAACTGCTGATTTTGACTCTACACATATTTATTCGAGAGGCTGCTCATTTTTTCCCCGCTGCCCCTTCCGGGAAGATATTTGTGCTAAGCAGTTGCCAATTCTGGAAGAGTTTGGCCCTGAACATCGGGCGGCGTGCCATAAAACCGATAAAAAAAAGCTTGCATTTGCAAAAAAACGGTGTTAGCACCGATCACCGCCCAGAGTACATATCAAAAAGGATGTGCTTTAAATTAAGTGGTGGGAATAGGTAAAAGTTGGGAACTCATATCTTCCAGAATGTGTTAGGCAGAAAATCAAGCCGCCGTCAATTCAGAGATAATTTCTGAATGAAGGTGGTTTTTTGCTTTTTGGGGGGTATGAAAAACAACGTAGCTAATCTTTTTGAAAGGGGGAACAAAAATTGGCAGAAGGAAAAGTGAAGTGGTTCAACGAAAAGAAGGGGTTTGGCTTTATCGAAAATGACGAGGGCGGGGATGTTTTTGTGCATTTCAGCGCTATAACAGGCGACGGGTTTAAAACCCTTTATGAAGGGCAGAGAATCAGCTTCGACATTGAGCAGGGGAAAAAAGGCCCTGCCGCGGTAAACGTGAAACCGTTATAAGGCAATTATTTAACAGTTTACATCCCGGCCGTGTTTTGCGGTCGGGATTTTTTTTGGGTGCGTCAAGTGGTCTTTTCTGAGGCAAATCTCAATAAATTCAAGGATAGGCATAATCTGCTCGTCGTATTGGGGCCAACCGCCGCGGGCAAGACCAAGCTTGCCGTGGGCCTGGCCAGGGTCGTCGGGGGAGAAATTATTTCCGCTGATTCCCGGCAGGTTTATCGCGGACTGGATATAGGAACGGGAAAGGACCTTGCCGACTATACGGGTGAGGGGGGTGTGATTCCGGTTCATCTGCTGGATATCATTGACCCGGATGAAGAGTTCAGCGTCTTTGCCTTCCAGAAACAATTTGTCGGAGTTTTTCAGGAAATCTCCCGGCGCGGCGGCTTGCCGCTCATGGCAGGCGGCACGGGGCTGTATCTTGATTCAATATTGCGCGGATACCGGATGGAGGAGGTGCCTGAAAATAAGCAGATGCGCGAAACACTGCTTCACGAGGACATGGATTCACTGCGCGCGCGTCTGGAGTTGCTCAATCCCCATTTACATAACAAAACGGATCTTCTTGAGAGAGAAAGGCTGTTAAGGGCTATTGAAATCGCGCTTTTTCAGCATGGGGAAGCGGGACGGCATCCGGATTTTCCCCACCTGTCACCCTTTGTGATCGGCATTCATCCCCCAAGGGAGGAACTGCGCCGGCAAATAACTGTCCGTCTCAGGGAGCGTCTCGATGCGGGAATGATCGAAGAGGTGCGCCATCTTCATGCAAACGGCGTAGGCTGGGAACGTCTCGCTGCCCTCGGGCTGGAATATCGCTACGTCGCACTTTATTTGCGGGGAGAAATCGGTCTTTCCGACATGACAGCCCTTCTCAATACCAGAATTCACCAGTTCGCCAAGAGACAGGAAACATGGTTCCGGAAAATGGAAAAAAACGGCGTTCGCATTAACTGGCTCAATCGCCCCGATGTAGAGGCGGCGCTTTTTCTGATGATGAACGAGGGCGATGATTAAACTCTCCAAAGCGGACAAATATCTGCAAAAATACTCAATCCTCGGGGACAGGCAGATCCTTGTCCAAACACGGGAAGGGGTGGAAAACGCCGTCGTGATCCCGGCGCTGGAGGAGCGGGATTCGCTTTTTCAAACGCTTGCCTCCGTTGCGAAAAATCCCCCTGCCGATCTCGGCCGGACAGCGGTGATCTGCGTCGTCAACAATCACCGTCCCTCTCTTGCCGGCGGCAGGGCAGTCGCCGATAATCAGGAAACGCTCGCCATTCTGAGATGTTTGGTAAAAAAGGAAACTGTTTCAGTATCCTCTAATATAAACATTAAAGATGATTGTGAGATTATTGCGAAGAGCGGATTGCGGCTGGCGGCAATCGACGCCTCCTCTCCGGGGAGGGAGATTCCGGAGAGCGCCGGCGGGGTCGGCGCCGCGAGAAAGATTGGCATGGATGCCGCGGTGATGATTCTGACTGCCCGGTCGCGGGGCTCCGGCATCATCTCCTGCCTGGATGCCGATACATGCGTGGAAGAGAACTATCTCGCGGCAATTGCTTCTTTTTTCCAGAAGAATAATTGCCCGGCGGCGACGGTTGGTTATGCCCACCAGAAACCTGAAGATATCAATCTGCTTTCCGCCATTTGCCGCTACGAGATATTTCTGCGCGCCTACGTGATCGGACTTTCGTTTGCCGCCTCCCCTTACGCCTTTCCGGCGATTGGCTCGACGATCTCCTGCACGGCGGATTCCTACATTGCCGTGAGGGGAATGAACCGAAGGGCAGTCGCGGAGGATTTTCATTTTCTCGACAAACTTGCCAAACTGGGCAGGATCGGCCTAATCGAGGGCACAACAGTCCACCCTTCGGCGCGTCCTTCCCGCCGGGTGGCGTTTGGCACCGGACGGAAGATGCTCTATTTCCTCGAAGAAGGCAGAGCGGAGCATCTTATCCACAATCCTGATATATTTATATTTATCCGCCAATGGCTGGCAGAAATAAAGTCTGACCCGGATAGAAACGCCGGGGCAATCATGAAGGCGGCAAAAAACATTCATCCCCTTCTGCATGAATATCTCACGCTCGCCGGCTTTCCTGGCAATTGGGAGAGCATGCGCAAGAACTGCGCGGATTCGGAGCACTTGCTTCGGCAATTCCATGTCTGGTTTGACGGCCTGAAAACCCTGAGACTCGTTCATCATCTTGAACGTTCACAGTATCCCCCGGCAGCGATGTTTCCCGGGTTGAAAAAGCTTGTAAAAATGATGGGCAAGGAAATTCCACACCTGGAAAAGATGCACGCGGAGATCCCTGCTTTGGATGTTCAGCTCAGCGTTCTTGAGGAATTGAGAGCGTTATTCCCCGCTTCCTGAATATTCATAAGCCTCCGAGCGGGTGCGAGAGCATCCGCCGTTTTTTATGGGAAGGCGCTCACTATCCGTCATGATATTTCAGAGCAAAAAGCGGAACTATAGTGGGACTGGAAAGCGGGGTAAAGAAAAAGGGGTTACGGTGTTCCTTCGCAACCCCTTGATTCTTATGGTGGGCCAGGACAGAATTGAACTGTCGACACACGGATTTTCAGTCCGTTGCTCTACCGACTGAGCTACCGGCCCTCTTGATAAGCGCTTCTCTATATTGCGGCAGTCCTCTATAAAATCTGGACTTGTTTGTCAAGCCGTTTTTCGCGGCGCTTCGATGTTTTAAAATTAGGAAGCAGTGGATGTTTCATTTTGGTTGTCTTCCTTGGTTGAAGGGGGTTCGGAAAGCGGGGGTTCCGCAAGGGAGGGGAGGGAAGAAGAGGGCGTGGTTGTGGCTTTATCCACACAAACTACAATAGTCATGGCTATCTTGTCGTGCCATCCCTGTTTCTTGCGGTCAAAGGCGACCCATAAAAAGCCAATCGAGAAAAAAAGCCCCGAAATCAGGTAGCCTGCCCAGCGCAGAAATGCTGTCCCGGTGGTTACTGGTTCGCCCGATACGGCAATGACGCGGAGGCGAAGGAGCATTTTCCCCGGAGTTTGCCCGCTGATTCCGTGAAACCAGGTGAAGTAGGTCATGTCAACGACAAGTGAAAGAAAGACACACAGAAACGTAAGCGCGCCTGCCCCGCGTGCTAACTCTTCCGGGGGAGACTGGAGGAGTTTCATGATGTCGCTTCCCAGGCCGACGGCAAAAAGGGCGATAAGTGAAACATTTAGCGAGATCGCATAGACAATGGCCTTGTCGATCATAAATGCCGGAAGTCGTCTCCAGAAACCTGCGTAGCGGATATTTGTCATTAATTAACCTCAAATGTATTTAAGCTCATACTGGATAACGGCAAGGGCGGCAAGCGAAGCCGTCTCTACCCGCAGCACCCGTTTCCCCAAACTTACGGAGATGAAACCGGCACGCCTGGCCAAGTCGATTTCCTCTACGCTGAATCCCCCTTCCGGGCCGATTGCAAGCATGATCTTCTTTATGGGGATGCTGGAGTCATTACTGGAGATTAATCGTTGTTTTGTAAAAACATCGCAAAGAGAAACCTCTGTCTCCTCTTCCCAGGGGATTAATCTCAATCCGCCCGGCGGAAGAGTCGCAAGCATGTTGTTAAACGTCATAATATCAGTTATTTCAGGAATGTCGGCCCGACCCGATTGGCGACAGGCCTCGACGGCTATCTTGCGCCACCGCTCCAGCTTATGAACGCTAATCTTCTCATTAGGGTCATTAATTTTTGCCCGTCGTGAAGATTTAGACGAACCAGGGCGCGGTATGGAGCGGGCGGATAGGAAAGGGATAATCCGATTTGCCCCCAATTCCGTTGCATGGCGGATTATTCCCTCGATTTTTTCGGCTTTGGGGATCGCCTGACACAGGGTTACCACGATATCAGAAACGGGAAGCTCCCGCTTTTCCAGTATCTCCAATTCAGCGCCTTCTTCAGTGTAACTTTTGATGACGGTTTCGTACTCGGCGCCAGCTCCATTGAAAACAGTCAAACGACTGCCTTCCTTCATTCTCAAGACAGAGCCGAGATAGTGCGCTTGATCGGCGGCAGTCCGGCAAACGTCTCCCCGCTGGAGCAAGATGGGAAGATAGAGGCGGGTGGCGGTCATGCGTGAGGATTTCCCTTCCTCAGCGCAAAACACAGCCATTCCTTCTCCGTGAGGAGTTGATGAACGGGGAAGGCGGCAGTGGGGAAATGCTCCTCTATGTCCTTTTTGTCCTGTTCGATAATTCCCGAAATAACCAGATATCCATTCTGCTTAAGCAGGCGCTGCAGGTGCGGGCGGAGCTTGATCAGCGTCTTTGCCGTTATGTTGGCGACGATCAGTTCAAATGTTTCGTCAAGGGCAGCGATCTCGCAGTGCCTTACCTCGACATGCCTTTCCATATTATTGATCATTACGTTTTCGATGGCGATTTCTACGGCCTTTTTGTCGGTGTCCACGCACAGAACATTCGCTTCCTTAAGTTTTGCGGCGGCGATGCCGAGGATGCCCGTTCCCGTTCCGACGTCGAGAACCCGCCATTTATCGATCGCTCTTTCGTGCAGCAGGATATTTTCGAGCGCCTCGAGACACATCCGCGTGGAGGGGTGCTGCCCGGTTCCGAAGGCCATTCCCGGGTCTATATCGATGACGACATCCTTGCCCGCCGGCAAATATCTCTCCCATGTCGGTTTGATGACGATAGTTTTGGTTACTCTAAGCGGTTTGAAGTATTTTTTCCATGCTTCGCCCCAATCCGGATCATGGATGGTTGCTGTTTTCATTGTCGGTTTTTCCAGCTCCGGGAAAATCTCGGCCAGACTGTCCATGTAAGTCTGTAAAGACGCAATACGTTGCTTAAGACGAATATCGCAGGGCAAAAACACCTTCAGTATCTCGGGGGTAGCTGATTCAGGCAAGCCGTTTTGGGGTTGCGCCGCGTATTCCTGAAACGCCCCTTCAGCGCCAATTTCCGCAACGAAGTTGTTCAGGGCATCGATCATTTCCAGCGGCGAGTAAATCTCTATTTTCAGCCAGTCCGCCTTGTCAGCCGGCGAGCTTTCATGTTTTTCAGGCATTACGTTTGTACCCCTTTCGTATAACTCAATTTAAAATCAAATCAGCGGCTGTTGACGGTTTTGTAAAATGCTGTCAACGCCGAACCCAGGCGCATCTATAACTTTTTGATAAATATATTTCAAGTTTATTGAATTTTGACAATATTTATGATAGTCCCGCTGCGTACTTGGAGTTGGCTGAAAAAAAGTTTCTTGCCGCAGGAGATGATTCAGAACTTTGTGCGCGAACTATTTGAATCGGTTTTTATATTCAGAAGCTCTGATTAATATCCGTGCCGGACGCGGGAAGGAAAAGGCGGGCTCAAACGCAGACTGAGCGGAGTAGAGATGGAGGTAGAAGATAGATGACAGAAACAGTGCTTTTCAAGGCGGCTCTGGCCGCATATGTGGCCTCTGCCTTCGTTTATGGGGGGTCTCTTCTGAAAAGAAGGGTTCTGACCGCGCGCTTCGGCGCGGGCCTGATGCTTGTCGCCCTGGGCATCCATACCTTTTATTATCTTTTTCGCTGGATTGGGGAGGCAGACATCCCCTCGGTTGATGTTTACGATACCCTCTCCTTTTTTGCCTGGGCAATGGCGGCTTCTTATCTGGCAATGCAGTTGAGAACCAAAACCCGCGTGCTGGGGGCATTTGTCGCGCCGGTCATCTCGGTCCTCATGATCGTTGCTTCCATCGATCTGGGGGGAAGCGTCGTCGGTTCGTCAGCCCTGAAAGGAACGCTGGTGATCATCCATGTGATGCTCTCGGTAGCCGGCGAGGCCCTGTTCGCAGTTGCGACGCTTGCAGGCATTATGTATCTGATCCAGGATCGCCTCCTCAGAAAGAAACGGGACAGAAGCCTGATTCATCTTTTTCCCTCACTCCACGATCTCGATCGGATCAATTATATTTGCCTCTTCTGGGGTTTTTCGCTGCTGACCCTGGGAATTCTGGCCGGTTCCTTCTGGGCGCGCATTGCCTGGGGAAGTCACTGGCAGTGGGACCCCAAACAGGTGTGGACGCTTCTTGCCTGGGGATTTTACGCCTTTTTGCTTCATCAGAGGCTGGCCATCGGCTGGCAGGGACGCAAGGCTGCCCGCTGGTCGCTTATGGCGTTTTTCGCTTTGTTATTAATGTTCGTTCTGGAAAGTTTTCTTTTCCGTTCGGCGCATACCTTTATGTGAACCTATGAAACTTATCCTTGTCGGCATGAATTATAAAACAGCGCCCGTCGAGCTTCGCGAGCGCCTCCAGAACTACTGCTCGGATCAGGACGTCGCCCTCCCTGATTTGATGATGAACCCCGAGATAAAAGAGGCGATCTGCCTTGCAACCTGCAACCGGATTGAGGTGATCGCCCGTCTCGGCGATACGGCGCGGGGCGAGGATTTTCTGAAGAATTTCATGTGCACACAGGGAAATTTCGATATCAATGAAACGGAAAAATATCTTTACATTTACAGGGATATCGATGCAGTGCTGCACCTCTTTAGGGTTGCATCCAGCCTTGATTCAATGGTTATGGGGGAGCCGCAGATCCTTGGGCAGATAAAGGATGCCTATCGGATGGCCGTTGATCGCCATGCCACCGGCGTTCTGCTGAACCGCCTTACCCACCATGCCTTTCAGGTGGCAAAGAGGGTGAGAAGCGAGACGGAAATTGCCGGCAATGCCGTTTCGGTAAGTTATGCCGCCGTGGAACTGGCGAAAAAGATATTCGGCAGCCTCAAGGGAAAGGCGGCGCTCCTGATAGGCGCAGGCGAGATGTCGGAACTTGCCGCCCGCCATCTGATTCGTCAGGGCGCCGGCAACCTCTTCATCGCCAATAGAACTATCGCGAGGGCGCAGCAAATGGCGGAGGAATTTCATGGCGCCGCCGTCTCTTTTGATGAATTTCCCTCGTTTCTGCCGGAGGTTGATATCGTTATCGCTTCAACCGGCGCCCCGGGCTATATCCTCACCGCCCCGATGGTTGCCGCTGCCTTGAAGAAGCATAAACATAAGCAGCATATGCTGTTTTTGATAGATATCGCCGTTCCGAGGGACATAGAGCCCGAAGTAGGAGAACTTGATAACGTTTATTTGTACAATATAGACCATCTTCAGGATGTCGTTGATGCGAACAGGGCAATGCGCCGGGGAGAAGCCCTGCGGGCTGAGGAACTCATTGCCGAAGAGGTGGCGGGATTTGAAAAATGGTTCAATTCGCTGGCCGCCGTGCCGGCGATCGTGAGACTGCGTGAAAAGACGGACAGTATCGTGCAGGGAGAGCTGGCCCGATTTTCTGCGTGGCTGGGAGGACTTAAGGAAGAGGACCGCGCCCATGTCGAATGGCTGGTATCCTCGGTTGTAAACAAGATACTCCACGACCCGATAACCGTCTTGAAGGAGGAAAGCAGCGAGGGGGACGAGCTGCCCGATATGGCGGCTATTCGCCGACTTTTCAAGCTTTGACGCTTGAGCCAATTGCAAAACTATTTGTCATTCCCGAAAGCGGAGCTTAATGTACACAATGCTTCTATCGGGAATACGGTTTTTCAAGCAGTTAGAACCAGATTCCCGCTTAAAATCATTGCGGGAATGACAGAATGTGAGAGTTTTGCAATTTCCTCGCTTGTTTAAATTTATCTAACTTTGCAGCTTAAGGCTCAGGAGGTTGTTATTTTAAATAAATTCATCATTGGAACGAGAGGCAGCGCCTTGGCGCTTACCCAGTCGGGGATGATCGCCGACCTCATCCGGGGGAGGCATCCTGGCCTTGAGGTCGAGCTGCGGATAATTCGAACCAAGGGGGACATCATGCAGAACGTCGCCCTGTCCGTGATTGGCGGCAAGGGGGTCTTTATCAAGGAGATCGAAGAGGCCCTGCTCAGGAACGATGTCGATCTGGCCGTCCACAGTATGAAGGACGTCCCGGCAGAACTCCCGGACAAACTGGAAATTGCCGTAACGCCTCTGAGGGAGGATCCCCGCGACGTTCTGATCTCGAAAGGCGGCCGCAAGCTTGCAGAAATGCCTCCGGGTGCGAAAATAGGGACCGGTTCGCTCAGGCGCGAGCTGCAATTGAAAAACCGTTTCCCCGGTTTTGAGATTGTGCCGATGCGGGGCAACCTCGATACGAGAATAAGGAAGCTGGACACGGAAAATTTGAGCGGCGTTATCCTTGCCGCGGCGGGGATCGCGAGGATGGGATGGAGTTCCCGCGTTTCTCAATTTATTCCTGTGGATATGTTGCTGCCGGCCGTAGGGCAGGGGGTGCTGGGGTTGGAAACGAGACGGGGCGATGACCGCAGCCTGAATATTATTGAATTTTTGAATGATCCCGTCACTTTTGTAGAAGCAGGAGCGGAACGGGCATTTCTGGAGCGACTCGGCGGCGGTTGCCAGCTTCCTATTGCCGGATTCGCGAAAAAAAACGGGGGAAAGATAGTCATTGAGGGCATGGTGGGGAGTCTCGACGGGAAGGTCGTGATCCGCGAGCGCGCCGAGGGGGAAGCCGGCGATTACCGAAAGCTCGGCAGAGGCTTGGCGGAAACCATCCTGCTGCGGGGAGGGGACGTGCTGCTTGCTGAAATTAATCAGGAAAACTTATCTTGAACTGATGCCCGGCTCATTTATCCGGGCAAAATACGGGGAATACGATGAACGGGATTGAGACAAAACCCCTGTCTGGCAGAGGGGTCGTTATCACCAGGCCGGAGAAGCAGTCGGGAGAGCTGACGAGGTTGCTTTCAGCCCGGGGGGCGAGGGTGATAAATTTTCCGGTCATCCAAATAGCGCCGCCCGCAGACTGGTCTATGCTGGATAGGGCGCTCGAGAAGCTGGAATCTTATCGCTGGATTATTTTTACCAGCGCCAACGGGGTGGCTTTTTTCTTTGGGCGTCTGAGAGAGCAGGGGAAAGACATCCGGGCGCTCCAGGGCGTAAAGATTGCCGCTATCGGCCCGGCAACGGCAGCGGCAATCGAGGCATGGGGAATAAAAGTCGATCTGATGCCGGATGAATTCGTTTCGGAGGGGGTGGTTAAGGCCTTTGCCGGGCGTGATTTGCAGGGATGCAGTGTTCTGCTGCCCCGCGCTCAGGAAGCGCGCGATGTTATCCCCGCAGGACTTGCCAGGCTGGGCGCAACCGTCGAGGTGGCAACTGTGTATCGAACGATTGGCACGGACAGGGATCCATCTGAACTGATTCGCCTTTTTGAGGATGGTGAGATTTCCGTCCTTATCTTTACCAGTGGTTCTACCGTCGTCAATTTTATGAAGATCATGGGAGGGAATTTCCATCTTCCGTCCCAGGTCAAGGTGGCGACTATTGGCCCGGTAACGGAGGCGGCGGCGGAAAAGGCGGGGTTACCCGTCCATATCCGTCAAAAGCGCGCCACTATCCCGGAGCTGGTTGACGCACTTACCGCCGCCTTTGCAGGTTGAGAGGCAAAATTATTCGACCATACTGAGCCAATTGCAAAACTATTTGTCATTCCCGAAAGCGGAGCTTAATGTACACAATGCTTCTATCGGGAATACGGTTTTTCAAGCAGTTAGAACCAGATTATGAACATTAAACTTCGTTTTCCCGCTTAAAATCATTGCGGGAATGACAGAATGTGAGAGTTTTGCAATTGCCTCTACTTATTTATTTTAATAGGAGAATATGAATGCAAGAAGCCTTGCCTCAGATAATTTTTATCGCGGCGCTTGTGTTTAATTTCATTACTTCAATGATTGACAGCAACCGCAATTCCCTGGCAAGTTTCATTGCTACGGTTATTTTGCTGGCTCTAACTTATTGGGGAGGATTTTATGCGCCGCTCATTGATTTGCTGACTGCCCATCCTTAGAGCCGCACGCAGATAAATAATTCTTGACAAAAGAAACAGACTGTTGCTATAGGCATGGCAACATTACATGGAGAGTATGATGTTAAACATAACGGCAGCAACCATTATTATCAGCATAATTATTATCGGGGAGGTCCCGGCTGGATAGTGGTTTGTTGTTTTGCATTTAAACCGTTGCCAGCCGAAAAGGTTGGCAACGGTTTTTTTTTGTGCGCCGGGCAGGGCGCGTCAAATTGGGAAAATCCTCAAAAACTGGAGGTCGGAAGTGAAGGTATCAGGAGCGCAAATTCTGTTCAAGGCATTAGAAATGGAGAAGGTTGAAGTAATCTTTGGCTATCCGGGGGGAGCGGTTATCGGCATCTATGACGAATTGTATCGCCAAAAGGTACGGCATATTCTGGTCAGGCACGAACAAGGCGCCATTCACGCCGCCGACGGTTACGCGCGGGCTTCAGGAAAGGTCGGCGTCTGTCTGGTGACTTCCGGTCCCGGCGCCACCAATACGGTTACCGGAATCGCCAACGCGCATAGCGATTCCATCCCTGTCGTTATCCTGACGGGGCAGGTGCCAACTCCCCTGATCGGCAGCGATGCTTTTCAAGAGGTTGATATAATGGGGATTACTCGCCCCTGCACCAAACACAACTTTCTTGTGCGCAATGTCGCCGAACTGGGAAAGGTTGTGCGGGAGGCGTTTCATATTGCCCGTTCGGGCAGACCTGGCCCCGTGCTGGTTGATCTTCCCAAGGATGTCATGCAGGCGGAAATGGAAGAAGCGGATGTCTGTTTTCAGAGCGGCTACCAGTATGCCGAAGAGATGCCCGCCGCCTCTGCAATAGACAAGGCCGCGGCAATGGTCGCCGCCGCTCGGAATCCCCTTGTCTTTGCCGGGGGCGGGGTTTCACTGGGCAAGGCGTCCGGCGAGTTGCGGGAATTGGCAAGAATGATTGGCGCTCCGGTTACTTCGACACTGATGGGGTTGGGCGCGTTTCCCGCATCAGATCCGCTTTGGCTGGGAATGGCGGGAATGCAC
The DNA here is from genome assembly GCA_019429105.1 of Syntrophobacterales bacterium. Classification (NCBI taxonomy): domain Bacteria; kingdom Pseudomonadati; phylum Thermodesulfobacteriota; class Syntrophobacteria; order Syntrophobacterales; species Syntrophobacterales bacterium. Next base: position 50,174 of record JAHYJE010000012.1, on the reverse strand, counting down.
GGAACCTATGCGGCAAATATGGCTTTTACCAATTGCGATCTTGTGATCGGGGTTGGCGTGCGTTTTGATGACCGGGTAACTTCCAAGGTCGAAGCCTTTGCGCCCCGCGCCCAGATCATTCACATTGATATTGATCCCGTTTCCATCGATAAAATTGTCAGGACGAATCTCTCTATCGTTGCCGACGCAAAACAGGCGCTTTCTGTCCTTGTTGCCAGATTGAAAGAAAGAAATGATCTCCAGCCCGGCGCCATCAAGGATTGGCAGGAACAGGTTATGACCTGGAAAAGAGAACATCCGCTGGGTTACAAGAGCAATGGCGATGTCATCAAACCGCAGTTTGTTGTGGAAAAACTCTACGAGTTATCCCAAGGCAAAGCCGTCATCGCCACGGAAGTGGGGCAGAATCAGATGTGGGCGGCGCAGTTTTTTCAGTACAACGAGCCGAACTGCTTCCTTACCTCGGGGGGATTGGGAACGATGGGCTTCGGCTTCCCTGCCGCCATCGGTGCGCAGGTGGCGTGCCCGGACAAACTGGTGATCGATGTCGCCGGCGACGGCAGTATCCAGATGAATATCCAGGAGCTGGGCACGGCTGTGCAGAATAAACTGCCGGTTAAGATAGCGATTCTTAACAATAGTTTCCTGGGTATGGTTCGTCAGTGGCAGGAGAAGTTCTATCAGAAGCGCTATTCCCAGACTATCCTCGATGACAATCCCGATTTCTTGAAAATTGCCGAGGCCTATGGCGCCAAGGGGCTGCGGGCGCGGACAGTGGCAGAAGTTGAAGAGGTGATCAAGGAGGCCTTTGCCACGGAAGGGGTAGTGGTTATGGATTTTATCGTTGACAGGGAAGAGGGCGTTTATCCGATGGTAAAACCGGGGGCGCCGCTTAACGAAATAGATTTTGGCCCGATGGCGACAAAAGGAGCGGCAGTTGCCGAAAATGGGGATGACCCGTTTACCCGTTCATTTAATTAGAGAAAGGATGTTAAAGCCATGGAAGTGCGAGAAAACGTAATATCTATTCTGGTCAACAACAAACCCGATGTCCTGGCACGGATATCGGGCACGCTCAGCGGCAGAGGGTTCAACATTGAAAGCATCTCCGCCAATGTTACGATGGACCCTGCGAGGACAAGAATCATCATCACCACAATCGGGGACAACGCGACGCTCACAAGGATACTCAAACAGATTGCCCGGCTGGTTGACATCATCGAGGTAGCCGATTTGACGGGACGCAAAGCCGTCCGGCGCGAGCTGTTTCTGGTCAGGCTGAACTGGTCGAAAGAGGGAGAGAGAAAAAAGCTTGAAGCGCTCGCGCAGGAAAAAAACTGGAAAATTCTCAGCGCTGACGAGCAAAGATGCGTACTGGAAATTACCGGGGAAAACGGGGTTCTGCTGAAAGAGATAATGGCGCTCAAACAATTCGGGATGGAAGATTTTTCCCGGACAGGCGTGGTGGCGATTGAAGATGGAGAGTAAGGAATACATTGGGATTGCAATCCGTCTTGATAGCTGATAAGTTCGGTCCGGTTTTAGGGATACGATGCGCTTGGCTTTCTTACCGATGAAAAGATAACGAAGCAGAAGGGGCGATGCAATTCTTTAATGAAGGGAGAATTACGATGCAATTTCCGGAATATCGGCCGCGCCGGCTTAGAAAAAACGACACTCTCCGACGGATGGTGCGCGAGACGCGCCTGTCGGTAGATAATCTCATCTACCCGCTTTTTGTTGTCCCCGGGAAAAGGGTGAAAAAACCGATCCCGTCGATGCCGGGGAATTTCCAGATGTCGGTGGACAACATCGTCAAGGAGGCGACAAGGCTCAAAGAGCTGGGGATTCCCGCGGTGATTCTTTTCGGGATCCCCGATAAAAAAGACGACATTGCCTCGCAGGCGCTGATCGAGGGCGGCGTGGTCCAGATGGCCAGCCGGGAAATCAAGGCAAAGGTGCCGGATATCATTGTTATAACCGACGTCTGCGTTTGCGAATACACGAGCCACGGCCATTGCGGCATCATCGAAAAAGGGGAAGTGCACAACGACATGACGCTGGAAGTGCTCTCCGAAATGGCCGTTTCCCATGCCAAGGCCGGGGCCGACATGGTTGCCCCGTCGGCGATGATGGACGGGCAGGTGGGCGCGATCCGGGAGGGTCTTGATGAAGCAGGTTTTGAGTCCATCCCGATTATGGGTTATTCGGCCAAATTCGCCTCCTGTTTTTACGGTCCGTTTCGGGAGGCGGCAGAAAGCGCCCCCGCCTTCGGGGATCGCCGGGGCTACCAGATGGACCCGGCAAACGGGGACGAGGCGATTCGCGAAATCACCCTCGATGTAGAGGAAGGCGCAGACATAATTATGGTCAAGCCGGCTCTGCCGTATCTCGATCTGATCCGCCGGGCGAAGGAAGAGTTCGACCTTCCCCTTGCCGCCTATAACGTCAGCGGCGAGTTTGCGATGATCAAGGCCGCGGCCAGTATGGGGTGGCTCGATGGCGAGCGGGCGATGATGGAATCCCTGACAGCGATCAAACGGGCCGGGGCGGATATGATAATCACCTATTTTGCCCCCGAGGCGGCTGAATTTTTGCGGAACCGCACGAACGGCATTTGAAGCAAGCGACTGAGCGACCGATTATCTGCCAGGCTGCATGAGCCTTATATTACGGGAAATATTGATGGGAGCATGCCCTGAAAACCGCTTAACAATAGAAGATGTATTGTTTATGATGCTTTCCATTTGCGCTCTTCAAACTGCGCATTATACAACAGTGTCAACCTTTGGAGCACAATGATATGACAACGAAAAATGATTCCTCGCTGATTCTGCCCAATACCTTGAGGATGGTTGCCTGGGAGATCACCCGCAGTTGCAACCTTTCCTGCAAACACTGCCGCGCTTCGGCAATGCAGGGTCCTTACCCCGGAGAACTAAGCACCGAAAAAGCGATGCAGGTGCTTGACGAGATTGCCGCCGTCGGCAAACCGGTCATTATCCTTACCGGCGGAGAGCCGCTTTTGCGCAAAGATGTGTATGAGCTTGCCGCTTATGGAGATTCGCTGGGGTTGCGGATGGTGCTTGCGACCAACGGCACGCTGATGAGCGATGAAATTGTTCACAAATTGATCGCTTCCGGGATAAAACGGGTAAGCGTCAGCATCGATGGCCCCGATCCGGAAAGTCACGACAAATTCCGGGGTGTTCCGGGGGCGTTTGCCGGGACGATGCAGGGCATTGCGGCAATGAAACGGGCCGGACTGGAGTTCCAGATCAATACGACGATTACGAAGGGCAACCTCTCCCAGATTCAAAGCCTGCATGATCTTGCCCATAGCGTCGGCGCAGTGGCCCACCATATCTTTCTGCTTGTGCCGACGGGACGGGGCAAGGAGATGGCCGATCAGGAGATCAAGCCCTTGCAATATGAAGAGACGCTGGACTGGTTTTTCGATACGGGCCTGACCTGCAGCATGCAATTGAAGGCGACCTGCGCCCCGCATTACTACCGGATCTTCCACCAGAGGCAAAAGGAGCTCAAAAACGCCACCGGGGAAATGGCCACGCAGCGCACTAAAGACGTCCGGACGCTGCACTCGATGACCCGCGGCTGCATGGGGGGAAGTTCCTTCTGTTTTATTTCCCATACCGGTCAGGTTCAGCCGTGCGGATACCTCGAGCTGGACTGCGGTCAGTTAAAGGAGAACAGCTTCATCGATATCTGGGGGAAATCACTCATTTTCAATGATTTGCGTGATTTGGGTCGCTACAAAGGCAAATGCGGTCGCTGTGAATTTTTGAAGGTATGTGGCGGTTGTCGGGCGCGCGCCTACGAGGAGACCGGCGATTATCTCGCCGCCGAGCCATATTGCATCTACGAGCCCAAGCGGGGTTGAACGCCGCTGAGTTTTCCGAAGCTTACAGGTTAAAACATTTAATTATGCTATCAACGAAACTATCCGCAACCACGCGGTTTCCGGGGGGTCTTGCTGTTCATAAAATGGTGGAAACAGAAAAACAAAAAACCCGTCCCCGCTTTGTCATCGTGGACGGCAGCAATTACCTTTTTCGCGCCTTCTACGCAATCCGTGAACTCTCCAATTCCAAGGGTTTTCCGACCAACGCAATTTACGGCTTTACCAACATGCTGATGAAGCTGCTCCGGGAGCTCGATCCGGACTACATCGCGATCGCCTTCGACGTCAAGGGGCCGACTTTTCGCCATGAAGTCTATGAAGGGTACAAAGCAACCAGGCGGGCTACTCCGGACGCCCTGATCCCGCAGATTCCCGTTGTCAAGGATGTCATCCGCTCTTTTTCCATCCCGATCATCGAAAAGCAGGGACTGGAGGCCGATGACATAATCGGTACCGTTGCCGTGTTTGCGGCAGGGCAGGGGATGGAGGTGATTATCGCCTCCGGCGACAAGGATATGATGCAGCTTGTTTCACCAGACATTGTCATGTTCGATGCGATGAAGAATAAAACCTACGACATTGCGGCGGTAAAGGAGCGTTTCGGCGTCGAACCTGCGCAGGTTGCAGATGTTCTGGGGGTGATGGGAGATACATCCGACAACATCCCCGGGGTTCCCGGCATCGGGCCGAAGGGCGCAGCGCGGCTGATCGAGCAGTTTGGCAGTGTTGCGGAGATCATTGCCGCCCCGGAACGCATTCATAATGAAAAAACGCGAAAGGCGATGCTGCAATACGCCGCTCAGGCGACTATGAGTCGCGATCTGGCGCTGATCAGGACCGACGCAAAATTCGACTTCGATATCGCCCAGTGCCGCCGCAACGAGCCTGATCGCGACCGGCTGATGAATTACTTCCGGGAGTTCGAGTTCTCATCGCTTTTGAATGAACTTAAACTTCACGAGGGGAAAAAGGTTGTAAAATACATAGTTTGCGATAGTCGTGAGGGTATCTCCGCTCTTACGGAGATGCTGGGCGAGGTTAAAGAATTTTCCGTTGAGCTTTTGCTTTCTTCAGTGGAGGCGATGAGGGCCTCTGTGATGGGGATGGCCGTTTCTTCCGGGAGGGGGGAAGGGTTCTACATTCCTTTAGCCAGCGATGAGGGAGCTCCTTTGCCTTTTGCTGACGATGTTTTTTCCGGACTGGCCCCTTTTTTTGCCGATCCTTCTCTCCTCAAGCATGGCCATGACCTGAAAACGGCGCTTATTGTGCTGGCCCGCTCCGGTGTTTTTATGGAAGGTCTCGGCTGTGACACGATGGTTGCCTCTTATCTGGTGAATCAGGCACGGCACGGATTCGAACTTGCCGACGTAGTCTTTGAAAATCTTGGCAGTCAGGTTCCCTCGCAAAAAGATCTTTTGGGGAGCGGCGCGAAGGCTGCTTCGTTTTCCTCCGTTCCGGTGGAAAAGGCGGCGGCCTATGCGGTAGAACGCGCGGATGTTTTATTGCCGCTTGTTGAAGACCTGTATGTAAAGCTTGACTACATGGGGATGAAGGGGCTCCTGGAGGACGTGGAGATGCCGCTTGTCCGTGTTCTTTCAGCAATGGAGAGCCGCGGGGTTCTTCTTGACTTAAGCCTGTTGCGAGAGATGTCGGGCGAAATAGCGCAACTGCTCCAGCTTTCGGAGGAGAAAATCCATGCCCTGGCCGGGGAGGCTTTCAACATCAACTCTCCCAAGCAGTTGCAGTATATCCTTTTCGACAAACTGGGGCTTCCCCACGGCCGCAAGACCAAGGAGGGGTACTCCACCGATGTCGATGTGCTTAGCTATCTGGCCCTCAGTCACGAGCTGCCCGCGGAGATAATCTCCTACCGCGGGATGATGAAGCTCAAATCAACCTATATCGATGCGCTGCCCGCGCTTGTGAACCCCCGAACGGGGAGGGTGCATACGACCTACAACCAGACGGCGACGGCGACAGGAAGGCTCTCCAGCAGCAACCCCAATCTGCAAAACATTCCAATCCGAACCACGGAAGGGAAAAGAATCAGGCAGGCCTTCATTGCCCCGCCCGGATGGGAGATCGTCTCGGCCGACTACTCGCAGATCGAGTTGCGGGTACTTGCCCATCTCTCCGGCGATGCGACGCTGCAAGACGCCTTTGCCTCCGGCGAGGACATTCACAGCCGCACCGCGGCCGACATTTTCGGGGTCTTTCCGGAAATGGTCAGCCCCGACATGCGCCGGCAGGCGAAGGTGATCAACTTCGGGGTGCTCTACGGGATGAGCGCCTTTGGGCTTGCCAAGGAACTGGGCGTGTCTCAGAAACTGGCCCAGGCCTACATAGACAGCTATTTTCAGAGATACAGCGGGGTTCGCTCGTATCTTGACGGCATCCTGGACGGGGCGATGCGCGATGGCTATGTGACGACGCTTCTTCAGAGAAGGCGCTATCTGCCGGAGATTGCCAGTCCCCATGCCCAGATTCGCCAATTTGCCGAGCGGACGGCGATCAACGCGCCGATTCAGGGAACCGCGGCGGACCTGATCAAGATTGCGATGGTGAAAATCCACCAGCGCCTTCAGGAAGAAAAATTCTCTGCGGTGATGATCATGCAGGTGCACGACGAGCTGGTCTTCGAGGCGCCTGTTGCCGAACGCGAAGCGCTGGCGGAGCTGGTGCGCAAGGAGATGGAAGGCGCGCTGGAACTGTCCGTGCCCTTGAAGGTGGAGATCGCCGCCGGGAAAAACTGGGACGAGGCGCATACCTAATTATTTCAATAATAATCGCCTGGTTTGATGTTATCCCCATATTTCGCCTGGGCTGCCGCGATCTTCTTTTTTGCTTCCTCCCAGTAGGTGAAAATATCCGCCGGCGTGCCGGGGTCGATTTTCTTGAAGAACGCCGCGGTGCGATTCAGTTTCTCGATCCAGCAGGCGCAGCGGAAGGTGAAAAGATAAATGTAGTCATTTTCCGAGAAATCCTCATTCAGGAGGTCCCGGAAGAGCTTCTGCAGATCCTTGTAACGGGGAATTTTTCCGGTCGGGGTATCCCAGGCCTCGTATTCCCCGTGGATTCGCCCCTCGGCCCAGTGGAGCCAAACCTTTTTGGCAAGCTTGCTGGTTACGAATTTTCCGTTCGGGTCTCTCATGAAATAGTTGGTGCTGAAAATTCGCGGTTGCTGTTTGATGCCTTCGATAAAATTGATGTTATTGGTTGTGTATTCGCCGACTGGGTAGGAGACGAAATCCAGATTGGCCATAGGCGATGGGGAACGAACGCCTTCCTTGCCGAGCGTGGCGCTGGTCGTTTCCGACTCCAGAGTGCAGGCCTTCAACAGAATGCCGTCTTTCCAGGAGGGCGATTCTTCAACCGGCACGGTTGTGTCGCTGTCTCTGCCGCCGTAGAGAATGCCCTGCACCCTTACCCCTTCCTTGTTTTCGAACCCCTCCTTATCGAAATTTTGCAGATAGTCGAGGCGGATCGTGTAGCGGCCGTTGGAATGGGCCAGCGGGATCTCGTTGCCCTTGGCATCCTTGTTCCCCTTCTTCCAGGAACCGCTGTGATTGCTGCCGCTGTCCGGAGTTTCCATCCCGCAGCCCAGCCAGTAGGGTTTATTGTCGGGGCCGATCAGGATATTGGAAAAGATGGTTTCCTGGTCTTTCATCAGGTTGGCGAAGATGACCGGGTCGTCGCTGACGTTTACATCCTGGATGATGCCGAAGATCCCCTGTTCCATGTTGACGCCGCGGAATTCGCCATTGATATTGCGGAAATAGGCAATGTCGTCGCCGACGATCTTTTCGCCGGGGATCATCGCGGTCGAGGTCTTGCCGCACGCGGAGGGGTAAGCGCCGGCAAAGTACGTCTTGCGGCCCTTATCGCCATTGAGGACCGACATCAGAAACATGTGTTCGCAGAGCCAGCCTTCTTTCCCGGATTTATTGATCGCCAGTCTCATCGAGTGTTTCTTGAGACCAACCGAATTTCCGGCGTACTGATTGTTCAGGGAATAGACGATATTGTTCTGGGTATCCATGTAGATGCGTCTATTATCGACATTGACCGTGCAGCCCCGCTCGTCGAGCTGCCCCGCGGAGTGGACAAAACCGAAGAAATCGTTCTTATCCGCTTCTTTCATATGGAAAAAATGGTTGTAACCGGGGCGGTAGAGGATGGTTTCGGAATGGGCCACGTAAAAAGAATCGGTTATCTGGATGCAGGGGACGCTGAAGACGCTCTCCGCCGGCCCCTCGCAGAAGAACTGAACAAGCGCGTCCTTGCCAGCCATGATATTTTTCGAGATTTCCATGATCTCTTTGTAGCCTTCGTCGAAGGAAAGCGAGTTTAGAGCCTTCATCCGCTCCATGTTTTCGGGGCGTACAAGGTAGCGGGTGTTTACCTTGTCGCGTCCCTGATCGTTGTAGCCATCCCAATGGATTGTCTGGTTTTTCAGGTAGATGTTTTTTTCTTCTCCCTTCTTTATCGAAGTTTCGCGGATAAAAATCCTGTCTGCCTCGCTGTCGTCGCAGACGTAAAGGGACTTAGGATTGCAGTGTTCCGCAAATTCCCCTATGAAAGCCAATGCTTTGTCGTTGTTTAGGGCTTTTAGCTTTCCGAAGCTTTTTTCGCTCATAATATTTCTCAACAAATCTTCATACTTTGACATGTCCGCTCCTTTTTATTTAATTTATTGCCGTCTTTACTGCTCCAGGAGAGCAAAAATGGGACCGCCTATTTGCCGTCGCCAAACAGTTTTTTTCGTATTGAGGATGGATCACTGGCGGCACTCTAATATTTTTTGACAATCTGTCAAGTTTTTTCAGTGCTGTCGTAATTTAGTTAAAAATAACGAGGCGGTACAAGGCATTCACCCGTCAGGACGCTGTTTTTGCAGTTTTTTTCTTTGGTCAGTAGATAGATCAGACCCGCCAATAACTGACAGAAGAAACAAAAATAGAGGGAAACGCTAAAAGCCTCTTGGCTGAAGGAGGCGTTTGGGTAGATTTTTTGCATAATGAAGCCGATCATTTGGAGGAAAAAGGCGGGACCGGTCATCGTGAAAAAATTTATGCCGGTCAGGGCGGCGCCCGTCATCGTGGCTGGGAAAAGCTCCTTGATCTGGGTGTACATCAGTTGCCCGCTGGCGTTGAAGAAGCCGAAGAAGAAAAAAATAAGTCCGGTCGCAGCCGCAGGGGCGCCAGTGCGCATCTGGCTGAGCAACAGGGTGGTGGCCGCCAGCAGGAAAAGCCCTGAAACAACTAGCCATTTGCGGGTGTGCAACAAGCGGTCGGAAATGATTCCCCAAAAAGGGAGCCCTGCCAGGATGCCGATGTTCATGGCCAGGATGATGTTTCCTGCCTGGAAAGTGCTGTATTTCAAAACTACAAGCAGCAGGGGTCCTGCCCAAAGGGCTTGAAGCGCGGCAAAGGTTCCGTAGCGGATGAAGGAGCCGATCGAGATAAACCAGTAGTCTTTGGAGCGGAGAAGATGTAAAACGCTGGAAAAGGGAGAGGGAGCATCCGGCGAGGAGTTAACCGGGTGGACATTGCTGCCGGCCGGCGGCTTATCCCGAAGAATCACATACAGGGCGATTGTCAACAGGGCGTTGAACGCGGCGATTGCCATAAAGCTTTGTCTCCACCCATAGCTTTCCGCCATCATGGCAAGCGGGGTTGCGGACATCATGTTGCCGAGCGTACCCGTGGCGGTCAGTATCCCCGCAAGCGAGGCAAAAATCAGCGGTGGAAACCAGTCAGAAAGCAGTTTCAGGCTTCCCATAAAGGCGCAGGACATGCCGATGCCGAGCAGAATGCGCCCCGCAAGGGCGGACATAAGACCCTGCGACAGGGAAAAGACAATTGCGCCGATGACGCCGACGACTGAAAAAAACGTCATGAGTTTTCGTGGTCCTGTCTTGTCGAGAAGCATCATGATCGGTATCTGCGTCAGGGCAAAGGCATAGAAAAAAGCCGCCGAGATCAGGCCTATCTCGTTGCTGTCCAGCGATAAATCAGCGATAAGCGAGGGGGCGAGCACGGCGTTGGCTGTCCGGTAAAGTTGTGAAAGGAAAAAGTTCAGCGCTCCGACGGCAAAAACAAACCAGCGGCGGAGTTGCAGAGGCTCACTAAACGAGAGGGATGAATCATTCATGGCGGCGCGCCGTCAAAAGAGGAAAAATTAAGGATTCCATCATAGCGGAGTCGAGATAAGTTAAAGAAGACTGGAAGTCAAGAAAATATAATGATTATGACTAAGAAAGAGGGCAGTTTAAAGGCGATCCTGCTGATTTACCCGCCGCTGGCCAAAGCGTCCGAACCTCCGGGCGGTCCGGCGCGCCTTGTCGGGGCGTTGGGCCGCAGCGGCATATCCTGTCGGGTATGGGATGCAAACATCGAGGGGCAGACCGCCCTGCTGAAGGCTACAGCCAGCGAAGAAAGCATCTCCGATAAGTCATTGATATTGAAGGGGTTGGCTGGTAAGGACGAAAATATCGGTGCAGTCAATTTTTTCCCGGACGCCGGCAAAAAAGGGGATAAAAATAAGGTCTGGCTAAGACGGGCGGCTCGCCATGTAACGGAAAATATCGATTTTCTGCGGTCAGCCGGGGGCTATCTTAATAGTGATCGTTACCGCAGGGCCGTTCTTGATCTTAATTGCCTGCTTGCCGCCGCGGGCAGGCCGTTCGGGGTGCGGATGACCCTTGCCGATTACCAGGACGAGCGGCTTTCGCCGGTCAGGAGCGCCGATCTTCTCCATGCGGCGAAAGAGCCGCAGCGAAACCCCTTTTATGAGTGGTTCAGCAACCGACTGCCGCTGATTCTTGGGGAAAGGGATTTTTCTTATGCGGGTTTTTCACTCAATTATCTCAGTCAGGCGCTGACAACCTTCTCGATGATCGGGTTTTTACGTCGGGAATATCCGCAGATTCGGATAGTTGTCGGCGGCGGCTTGATAACCTCCTGGATGCGGCGCCCCGACTGGAATAACCCTTTTGCCGGGCTGATTGACGAAATGGTTGCCGGACCCGGGGAGGTCCCGCTGCTGTCCATGCTCGGCGGCGCAACTGCAGGCAATTTCTCCCTGCCCGCTTTCGACGATTTTCCCCTGGCCGATTATTTTGCGCCCGGTTTTGTCCTTCCCTACAGCGCCTCCGGCGGCTGCTGGTGGCAGCGCTGTACGTTTTGTCCCGAGGTTGCCGAGGGTAATCCCTATCTGCCGTTTTCTCCACAGAGGGTAGTCGCAGATATTGCCGCCCTTGTTGAAAAGACGAAGCCGCGGCTGATCCATATGCTCGATAATGCGCTTGCCCCCGCTCTGCTCGACGCATTCATTGCCAAAGCGCTTGGAGCTCCATGGTATGGCTTTGCCAGGGTTGACGCCCGTCTCGCTGATGCCGATTTTTGCCGGAGTTTGCGCAATTCCGGGTGCGTCATGCTGAAACTGGGAATAGAGTCGGGGGATCCATTTGTTCTGGAGGCGCTCCGGAAGGGGATCGACCTGCCCACCGTTGCCGCGGCTCTCAGGAATCTGAAAGAGGTCGGGATCGCCGCTTACGTCTATCTTCTTTTTGGGACGCCGGCGGAAAACGTGGCAGCGGCGAGAAGGACGCTTTCCTTTGTCGATGAGCATGCCCACGAGATAGCGTTTCTGAATCTGGCGCTTTTCAATCTCCCCGCTTACTCCCCCGAAGCAGCGCTGTACGCGTCCGGCGAATTCTATGAGGGGGATCTTTCCCTGTACAGGCCTTTTGTCCATCCGGAAGGCTGGAACAGGAGAGAGGTAAGGCGTTTTCTCGAAGGTGAGTTTAAAAGAAGACCTGCCGTTGCGAAGATTCTCCGGCGCGATCCGCCATTTTTCACCTCCAACCACGCCCCTTTTTGCTTAATGCGCGGGAGCAAGGATTTGCCGAAAGATTAGTAGAGTATCTGGCTTAAAAACAGTTTTGTCCGCTCGTGTTGGGGATGGTCGAAAAAATCGTGCGGGGTGTTCTCCTCGACGATTTTTCCGTAATCGACAAACAAAACCCGGTGGGCGACGCTTTTGGCAAAGCCCATCTCGTGCGAAACGACGATCATGGTCATTCCCTCCTCGGCCAAGTTTATCATGACATCAAGCACCTCCTTGACCATCTCCGGATCGAGCGCCGACGTCGGTTCGTCAAAGAGCATGATTTTCGGCTTCATGCAGAGGCTCCGGGCAATCGCTACCCGCTGCTGCTGGCCGCCGGAGAGCTGTCCGGGGTATTTTTTTGCCTGCTCGGCGATATGTACCTTTTCCAGATAGAACATGGCCGTCTCTTCCGCCTCTTTCTGGGGTGTTTTACGGACCCAGATCGGGCCAAGCGTCAGGTTTTCCAGAATCGAAAGGTGGGGAAAGAGGTTGAAATGCTGAAAAACCATTCCGACCTCCGTTCTTATTTTTTCTATATTTTTAATATTATCGGAAAGCTCAATTCCGCCAACGGAGATTGTGCCCTTCTGATGCTTTTCAAGGCGGTTGATGCAGCGGATCAGGGTTGATTTCCCTGAGCCGGAAGGGCCGCAGATGACGATCCTTTCTCCCTTGTAAACATTCAGATTGATATCCTGCAGGACGTGCAGTTCGCCAAACCATTTGTGCAAACCGGTTATGGCGATGATTTTATCTTCCTGGTCTCTGTTTATTGCAGCCGTTGCTTCGTTATTCATTTGCAGTTCCTGTGATTTTTTATGTGGTTTTTATTGTCAGTGCAATTCCCTTTCCAGTCTGCGGCTGTAGCTCGACATCGCATAGCAGGAGATGAAATAGATCGTCGCGACAAACAGATAAACCTCCGGGCTGAATCCCATCCAGTCCGGATTGGAAAGCGTCGATTTGCTGGTCTTCAGCAGATCGTAAAGGGCGATGATTACAACCAGCGACGTATCCTTGAAGGCGGAAATCAGTATGCCCACGGAGGGCGGAATGACGATTTTCAGCGCCTGCGGGAGGATGATGAGCCGCATTTTCTGGGAAAAACTCAAGCCCAGGGAATCGGCGGCTTCATACTGTTCTTTGGTGATGGCCTGCAGGCCGCCGCGGACGACCTCCGCTATGTAGGCCGCGGTGAAAATGATTATCGCCATCTGGGCGCGGATGATCTTGTTGATGGTAAGTCCCTCCGGCAGAAATAATGGAAACAAAATGGAGGACATAAACAACAGGCTGATCAGCGGCACCCCTCTTATCAGCTCGATGTACAAAACCGAGAAAATCTTGATGGCGGACATTGTTGATCTTCTTCCCAGGGCCAGAATGACGCCGAGGGGATAGGCTGCGATCATTCCGAAAAAGGCGAGCATCATGGTCAGGGGCAGCCCCCCCCATTTATCGCTTTCCACCGGGGTCAACCCCAACAGGCCGCCTTTCATCAAGAGACCCATGATGAAAAGGCCCGCCATCCAGAGATAAAAAAGAGACTTGTGCCAGTTATTCCTGTTCTTGCTGTAAAGAAGCAGCCCGACCAGCATGATCATCGCCAGCAAAGGCCGCCAGTGCAGGTCATGGGGATAAAAACCGAAGATTATGAAACGGATGTTGGAGGTGATCACCGACCAGCAGGCGCCGTTTCCCGCCCGGCACGCCGCCGGGGTAGAAGCCCACAGACTGTCAACGAAGGCCCATCTGATGAAGGGCGGTATAATCTTGTAGAGGGCAAAAAGAAGGACAACCGTGACGATGGAATTAAAAACACCGTTGAACAGGTTTTCCCTTAGCCAGAGAATCGTGCGTTTGACAGGCGGATGTTTTGGTTGTTCGTTACGCATAACGTCTTTATCTTTCCACAAGTGCCATTTTCTTGTTGTACCAGTTCATGAAAAGCGAGGTGACCAGGCTGAAAAAAAGATAGACAGTCATGATCATCAAAATTCCCTCGATGGCTTGTCCGGTCTGGTTGATCGTTGTGCTGGCTACGGATACGAAATCCGGAAAGCCGATGGCGACGGCAAGGGAACTGTTTTTGGTCAGGTTGAGCATCTGGCTGGTCAGGGGGGGGATAATCACCCGCAGGGCCTGGGGCAGGATGACCAGCCTCAGCACCAAAGAAGGCTTCAGCCCCAGCGAGATTGCCGCCTCTGTTTGTCCGTGGCCGATTGCCTGAATCCCGGCTCTGACTATTTCCGCGACGAAGGCCGCCGTATAGAGAACGAGCCCCAGCAAGAGAGCGGAGAATTCCGGACTTACCGCAAGACCTCCCTGAAAATTAAAGCCGCTTAAGTGCGGGACGCTCATTTTCAGAGGCGCCCCGGCGAAGAGCCAGACAAAAAGGGGAAAACCGACGATTATCGCTGAGGAAATACTGAGAGTGGGCAATATCTGGCCAGTTTTTTTCTGATGGCTGCGGGCAGCGCGCCGCGCGAAAAAAGCCGTCAGAATGCCGATCGCGAAGGCGACGAGGACATATTGATAGGCTTGATTCCATTCGGGTACAGCCAGCAACATGCCGCGATTGCTGAGAAAGATGCCGGAGCCGAGCGCGATTGCGGCCTTGGGCGAGGGCAGAATCTCGCAGAAAAGGCTGTACCAGAAGAACAACTGCAACAAAATAGGGATATCCTGAAATAGCTCGACATAGGCGCCGGCAAGTCGGGAGACGAGCCAGTTTTTGGAAAGCCTCGCTATCCCGATAAATGTCCCGAGGATTGTGGTCAGAATTATGCCGATAAAGGCGACCTTGACGGTATTTAAGGCGCCGACGAAAAGAGCCCTCAGGTAGGTATCAGCGGGCGAATAGGCAATCACCGCTTCGCCGATCTCAAAGGCAGCCTCTTTTTGAAGAAAACTGAAGCCAGTTGCGATGGCCTGTCTTTTCAGGTTTGCGGAAGTATTGGCAAAAAGGTAATAGCCGACAATGCCAACTGTCAGGAGTGCTAAAAGCTGGTAGGCGATAGACCTGAACTTGGGATCGTTCAGAAGGTTTGCTTTGCTTTCAATGCCGTTTACAGAATTCGCGTCCCTGTTTTTTCTCATCCGCGCACTTTACAAGAAAATAGAAACAACATACAGAGCCATTGGCAGGGACGGGTGATAAACCCGTCCCTGCCGTCCATGATCGTCCCAAACGGAGGGGCAGGGATTTATTTAAAGGGCGGCGTGTACATTATGCCGCCGTTATTCCAGAGGGCGTTCAGGCCGCGTCTAATCTTCAAAGGCGTATTTTCACCGACATTGCGTTCAAACACCTCGCCGTAGTTTCCCACCTGTTTGATGATGTTGTATGCCCATTTTTCATTGACGCCGAGGGCTTTACCATTGCCCGGCGTTACCCCGAGAAATCGCTTTACGTTGGGATTATTGCTCTTGAGCATCTGATCGACGTTTTTGGAGGTGATGCCGAGTTCCTCGGCTTCGATCATGGCCATAACCGCGTAGTTAACAATGTCTCGCCACTGGTCGTCCCCATGCCGTACGGCCGGGGCAAGCGGCTCCTTGGAAATGATGTCGGGAAGGATTACATAATCGCTCGGGTGGGGGGCGACGGCCCTTGTTCCGGCCAACTGCGATGCGTCGGAGGTAAGTACGTCGCATCTGCCGGCGAAGAAGGCCTTGGCAAGCTCCGCGGTGTTTTCGATAACGACCGGTTTCATCTTCATCTTGTTGGTTCGGAAATAATCGGCGACGTTCAACTCGGTGGTGGTGCCCGGCAGAACGCAAACGGTGGCGCCGTCAAGCTCCCTGGCGCTTTTTATATTCAGTTTTTTGGGAACCAGAAAACCCTGGCCATCGTAATAGTTGACATGAACAAAATCGAGGCCGAGCTCCGTGTCGCGCCCGAGCGTCTGGGTCGCGTTGCGGCAGAGGACATCTATTTCGCCAGCCTGCAGGGCGGTGAAACGCTGGACGGCTGTCAAGGGAATGAACTTGATCTTGCTGGCATCCCCAAAGACCGCGACCGCGATCGCATGGCCGGTATCGACATCAAGGCCGCCCCATACCCCTTTTTCGTTCGGTTTTCCGAACCCGAAAAGGTCGCCATTAACGCCGACGGTTACATAACCCTTCGCCTTAACGTTGTCAAAAGTCTGTCCGGCAAAGGCAAGCCCCGTCAGCATGACGACAAAAGCCACAACCAACAAATATAATCTTGCTGTCTTCATTTTTCCCTCCCAAGTTGTTGACAATTATAAACCGGTCTCTCCGGTTTTTTTAAAAGGGTGATAAATTATTGCCTGAAAGTTCCCTTTTCGCCTTGCAGTAATGCTAAATCACCGTAATTTAAAGTACTCCTATCTATATGTAATGATGAAGGCAGATTACTGTTATACTTCTATCTCAATGCATTCAATATTGTCAATAAGTTTTGCTGAGATGTTTGCCGGGATTCGCAAACTGGAAGAATTCTTGACACAGCTTTTCGGAAAGTATAGTTAATGCCTTCGTCAAAAGTAAATTTTGTCCTAAGCCGCGGAGCGTGAAATGTTAATAACTTTTCACAGGAGCGGCAAGTATGGAGAAACGGAAATATGGGGGAGATGCTCATTGCGATTGTCACCGGGGGAAGCCGGGGAATAGGCCGGGCCGTTGCCGTTGATCTGGCCGCGCACGGATATAAGGTCGCAATCACGTACAGGCAAAACGACGAGGCTGCCGGGGAGTCGCTCAGAGTGATCAGGGAGGCGGGCGGGAGCGCGGAGGCGGTAAAGTTTGACATCGCCTGCGCCGATGAGACAGGGCAGGCGATGGATGATCTGCTTAAGCGGCTGGGGCACGTTGATGCATTGATAAATAACGCCGGAATTGCGGAGGACGGGCTTTTCATGACGATGTCCCCTGCCAGTTGGCAGCGGGTGATCGAGACGAACCTAAACGGTTTTTACAATGTGACGAGACCGGTCTTGCGGGGGATGATTCGCCGTAAAAAGGGGACAATTGTCTCTTTGTCCTCTGTTTCGGCTCTGGTCGGAAACCCGGGACAGGCCAATTACGCGGCGGCCAAGGCCGGCATTATTGCCGCCAGCCGCACCATTGCCGCTGAATCTGCAAGATTCGGAGTCCGAATAAATGTAGTTGCCCCCGGGGCGATAGACACTGAAATGACAAAGGGCATCCCCCGGCAAAAAATAAAAGAGCTGATCCCGATGGGACGTCTCGGACGTCCCGAAGAAGTGGCAAGGGTAATTCGTTTTCTCTGTTCAGACGATTCTTCATACATTACCGGCCAGGTAATTTCAGTAAACGGCGGGATGTTTTGAGCTCGTCCTTTAGAGGGGCCCCTTTTTTTCTTTGTGGATGATTAGGGCGTTTTCGATCAGGCGGCTGATGATCATTGAGGGCAGCATCCCGGCGCTTGCGGCCTGCTCAAAGAAAAAAGACGAGGGCGCCATGCCGGACGAGGAGTTCGGGTCGGTAATCAATATCCGGCCGTTTTTCATATAAAATCCGTCTATCCGTCCATAGGAGCGAAATCCGAGGGCGCGAAAGGCGCGGATGGCCTCCTGCTTTATCTTTTCCACATCTTCCGCCGAGATATTTCTGGGCGGGGTAAATTTTCGGCAACGCCCGGGCATGTACTTGTCGTCATAGGTAAAATATTCGCTCTGAGGGTAAATCTCGGTTACTTCCAGGGCCTGATATTCGCCATCTTCCTCCAGTATTATTGTGGAAAACTCCGTTCCGTCGAGAAATTCCTCAACGAGAACGGCTCGGTCCCACTTCATGGCCTCGGTGATGCCGGCGGCAAGAGTTGCTGCGTTACGCACGAGCGTAACGCCGATGCTCGATCCCTCCCGGGGTGGTTTGGCAAAACAGGGAAAACCAATAACATCGGTAATTTCTCCTGTTATTTTCTGTGGGTCTTCCAGCCACTCCCGTTCCGGGACTAAAATACTGCGGGGGACGCCGAGCCCCTCGGCTTGCAGTATTTTCTGCTGAATATGCTTGTCCATGCCGAGCGCGGAGGCCAGCACGCCGGCGCCGGTGTAAGGAATGCCGAGCAACTCCATGAGCCCCTGCAGGCAGCCGTCTTCGCCAAATTTACCGTGCAGCGAAATGAAGGCGAAATCAATTTCGTTTTTTAGACCCTCATAGGAAATGCGCCGCGCTTCCTTTTCAAGACGTTCGGCAATATCTTTCGTTGTGTTCTGCGAGATGAGCTGCCAGGGAATCACCCAGAGACGCCCTGTTGCATCCATAAAAATCGGGACCGGCTCGTATGTGTCCCGATCGAGATTGTCGTAAACATTTCTGCCGCTGTTGAGGGAAACCTCCCTTTCAGACGACATTCCCCCCAAAACTACGCCTATTCTTAATTTATCCACAAAAATGACCCCTTGAAATAGTAATAAATGTACCTGTTGCGCCCGGTTTTAAAGATCCCAGAAAAAGGTAACGCCGCTGGTCGGAAATATCCACGAGTCTTCGGGCAGGCGCAGCGTAACGGATTCGTCCGGTATGCGAAGTATTTCCGGATTGTGGTTTTTCCCGGAGAAAAAGCAGACATCCCGGACATTTTTTATGCCCGTTCCCCGGTAGTCGAACGAGATCTGCACGCCCCTTGTCGGATATACCACGTAGGCGGAAAATAACCGATTCTCCTTATTTTGCTTGGTTTCGATCTCGATCGCGACGCGGGCAAGGGTGTTTATCTTTTTCCGCAGGTCGTCCGTTCCGAACCATGCCTCAAACCCGTTTTCGGATGTGGCGGTTTTGAGCAGGGGAATGCTTTCGTTATCGATAATGACAGTTTTTACCGTGAAATCAACATCTTTTCCCAAATCATCTTCTTTGTTCATCTGCCAGCGGTATTCGCAAAGACCGTTTTCGAAAAGCGCAGCCAACTGTTCATCATTGAAGGCGCAGCCAATCATGAATTGCGAATTTCGCAGCTCTTTTGTGTATTCAATATGGGTTGTTACCTTGAAGGAGCTTTTGCGGGCCGGGTTTTTGTCAATTTCCGCAGCAGAAAATTCGGAAAATGTGACAGCGTAGCAAAAGTTGTTTCTCAAATCGAGGCGCCGATCGTTTTTACCGAACAGAAGTTCAAACATCTCACTGTAAATCGCGTTGCCCAGTTCGTCGTTTTTCGCCCGTGCCTGAAAGCAACTACGGATAATTCCATCAATTCTGGCGATCGACCGCTCCTCGCCGGGGATAAAAATGCGACGGAGGCGCGGTTCTATCCGGTCAGGTCGGCCGTCCCGGCAAAAGACCCGCGGCGCCCGTTTGCCGACGGCGCAGAGGATTTCATAGCTGATGGAGTGCGATTTTGCGGCTATCTCTTCGGCGGTAATCGTTTCGTTTCCCTGCTTTCCCATCAGCAGGACCTCGTCGCCCACTGCGCAATCTCCCAGGCCGCTTATGTCGAGCGTGCACATGTCCATCGAGATTCGTCCGACGATTGGAACCCTTTTGCCCCGGACGAGCGCTTCGCCCTTATTGGAGAGCAGCCAACTGAGGCCGTCGCCGTAGCCTACGGGGATCGTAGCGATGCGTGTCGGTTTTCGCGTTATGAAGGTCCGTCCATAGCCTATCCCGTACCCCTCGGGAAAATTCTTGATCAGGGCCACCCGTGTCTTGAAGCTCATGACCGGGCTGAGCGCGAGCTTTTCCGTTGTCTCCGGAGAAGGATGGATGCCATAGGTTATAAGCCCCGGCCGCACCATGTCGAGGTTGTACTGCGGATAGTTGACGATTGCTCCGCTGTTGGCGATGTGGCGAATCGGGATATTCAAGCCGGTTGCCTCGAGGCGCGTTAACATGTCCTGAAACGCCTTTCCCTGCAAATTGTTGTAGAAAGAGGTGATTTCGCTTTCCGAAAAATGGGTGAAGATCCCTTCTATCTTCAGATTGGGGAAGGCGGCGATTCCCCGGATGGCCTCCAGTGCCTCTTTGCAAAGCATTCCCCCCCGGCCCATGCCGGTATCTACCTCAATGTGCACCGGTACGACAAGTTCCGCCTTGTGAGCTTTTTCATTAAGTTCCCGGGCGAAATCCCAGGCGGAAACCGAGGGTGTCAGCTTGTATTTGATGATCTGCTCAATTTCCGGGGCTGTCGCGGGGGAGAGGATAACGATCGGTGCGGTTATTCCGCTGACGCGCAGCTGAACGCCTTCATCGGCGTTGGCGACGCCGAGAAAAGAGGCGCCGTTTTGCAGGGCCGCATTGGATATTTCAATCGCCCCGTGGCCGTAGCCATCCGCCTTTACAACCTGCATGATCTGAACGCCGGGTGCGAGGAGCCTTTTTATCGCCTTCCAGTTTGCGGCAAAGTGGCCGAGGTCAACCTCTACCCAACTTCGATACGGCTGTGTTTCCTGAAGAGTCATTAAAATATTTCCATCCGCCGGTCAAAGCGCCCCACCGGCAATTATTTTTTTGTCATCGTAAATACGCCGTCCCACTCGCCCTCGGGAGGATTCTCTTTTAACGCCTCACAGCGCTCGAGGTAGAGCTGTGCCGGATAATCACCCGGTTTTGCCCCTAAAACCTTGTTGAATTGGGCTATTGCTTCATCCCATCTGCCCTCCCGGTACGATTGCAGACCAGTTGCGAAGATATCTGCAAATCCTTGCCATTGCGCCTTGTCTTTTTGTTCTCCGAGCAGCTCGAATATCCGTACCGGCAGTTTTTTCCCTTTAACACGAACGGCATCCAATTCCCTGAAGAAAAATTCATCCTTCACGATTTCGTGAGTAAACTCGCTGACGATGATGTTTGTTCCATATTCTTTATTGGTTCCCTCCAGCCGGGAGGAAAGATTCACGCTGTCTCCCATGACTGTGTAGTCAAACCGCATTTCGGAGCCCATGTTTCCTACTACCATATCACCGGTGTTGATCCCGATCCCGATATTTATCGGCGGCCACCCCTCACTGGCCCACTTTATTCGCAGGCGTTTTAATTCCGACATCATCTCCACGGCGGTCAGGCAGGCGCGCCGGGCATGGTCGGGCTGGTCCAGCGGGGCGCCGAAAACAGCCATGATCGCGTCACCGATGTATTTGTCCAGCAGCCCCTCGTGCTTGAAGACGATGTTCGTCATGGCGGTCAGGTACTCGTTTAAAAGCTGTACCAACTGTTCGGGGGCGAGCTGTTCAGAAATGCTGGTGAAGCCTCTGATGTCGGAGAACATCACCGACAGGTTTTTTTTGTCGCCGCCCAGTTTTAATTTGCTGGGGTCCTTCAATATTTCGTTTACGACGGAAGCGGTCAGGTAGTATTGAAAGGCGCCCCGGATCTTCTTCTTTTCCCGTTCTTCCGTTACGTAGCGATAAACCGTTATTCCCAGATAGGAGGCAATCATCGTGAGCAACGGATAAATCATGTTCATCCAGACGTTGTAATGGATAAAGATATTAGTGTTGATGATTATAAAGGCCGCGATGAGCGAACCGCTCAAGGCCATTCCCGCCATTGCCTTCAGGCGGGGGAGCAGAAATCCGATAAGCAGACCGACCATGACAATAATGCAGACATCAATGAATTTTATCCATCCGGAGTGGATAAGAAAATTTTGGCGCAGGATATTGTCGATGACGGTTGCATGAATCTCCACACCCGGATAAAAGGAGCTGAAGGGGGTGGTTCTCATGTCATAGATGCCCGTTGCCGTGGCGCCGACCAGCACGATCTTTCCCTTTATTTTATAGGGGGGGATGCGCCCCTTCAGGATATCCGAAACCGAATAGTGGGGAAATGTTTTGGGCGGCCCAAGGTAGTTGATGAGCAGTCTGCCCTCCTCGTCAGTCGGTATTCGAAGCTTGTCAAGACGGATGCTTTCCACTCCAAAATCGGCTATGTTCAGGGCAAGCATGGGCCATTCCAGATACTGAACGAGCAGCGAAAGCGCCAGGGATGAATAGTAGTTGTCACGGAATTTAATCACGAGCGGCGACCAGCGGATAATTCCGTCCCTATCGGGGAAGGCATTGAAGTATCCGCCATTTTCAGCCGCTTCCGATATGACCGGGAGATTGGGCTGCACCGCATAGGCATGGACTATTGGCCTTTCGTCGGCTTCTTTTGTTCTTTTCACCATCGAAAAACGGCCATTGGCGATCGCCTCCTCCGAAGCTTTGATCTGAGCCTCTTGCAGATGGCCAACCTCTTTTGCGCTGAGATGAAAGAAATAACCGAGGGTTACATTTTGGGCTTTTGCGATGGATTCGGCAAGGAGGGCGTCGGTGTCCGCCTCATTTTTTTTCTTCTCCAGGATATTGGTAAATTTGCCGTCGGCGCCGGTATTTTTAACATCACGCAGGATTTCCTGTACCGTTTTAAGGCTGGAGTTATTGTCCGGCTCTGCAAAAACTATATCAAATCCGACAGCCTTGGCGCCCTGTTCTTTTAATTTTTTGGTAAGCTCGGCAATCGTTGTTCTCGGCCAAGGCCATCTTCCCAATTCGCTCAGACTCTTTTCATCAATGGTTACGATAACGGTCTCTTGCCCCGCGGGGACCGCTCCGCGGGAGACGGTGCGCAAGTCGAAGGCCTTTAATTCCATAAAGCGCAGGAAGCTGGAATCAATAAAAAAGAGGACTATGGCGACCGCTATCACCAAAACAGCGATCTTCAAAGGCGATACGGAAAGCAATTTATTCAGGATTTTTTTCACGGAGCATTTCCTCTTTATCAGTTTGAAGATGTTATCGTTTCTTTGATGACTCTCATAAAATCAGCGGCGATAATAGCAAGGTTATGTTTTAAGTCAAGAAAACTATCGCAAATTGAAATAAACCTTGACAATAGGCGGCTCGTGCGTTATAGGCTCCGAATATTAAATGACGCGGGGTGGAGCAGTCCGGTAGCTCGTTGGGCTCATAACCCAAAGGTCAGAGGTTCGAATCCTCTCCCCGCTACCAAAGAAATCAGGGGGTTAGCCAAAGCGGCTAATCCCTTTTTTGCATTTTTGGGGGATTTTTCTAACAGATTTCTAACGGCGCAAGGATTTTTTCTGAATCCATTCCCGGATTGACTTTTTCGAGAAGCGAACGCTCGGCCTTCCGGAAGGGAAAGTAGGAAAGCCCGTGGCTGGCATCCCCGGTGAAAAGGACCGTTTTCGCGCCGGCGCATGCCGCCGCCCGTTCCACTGCCATTCCTCTTCAGGCATTTTTCAATTTTGGTTCATCCGGTTCTTGCGTAGCTTCCTGAAATCAGCAAAACGTCTGAAAGGCATGTCTGAAGGATTGTCTTGACAGAACCGTCCCCAAAAGGTATGAATCAATGCCAACGGGAGATCTTTTATCAATGAGCAGTATGAATCCACCGAGCTGGTCCTTTTCTTCGCATACCAAGCATGTGATTGTGACCTTCAACTTCTTTATCGGCGTGACGCCACCCTGAACGCAGGCTCGACATCCGTGAGAGAAGCATTCCCTGTCTCGACATCCCCGTTTTAGTACGAAAAAAGCCTCTTAGCCCATTCTTTTCGACTTTAACGCCTCTCTGGACAGGGCGTTCGGGTGCGCATAGACCCGTCCTGCAAGAGACAAATCAGCGGTTCTAACGAAAGAGGTTTGTCGAGGGTAAATGGTTACCCCCCGACAAAGGCCTTTGACGGTCCCAACGGATCCGTCATCTACATAAACATATTAGCTTATTGCCGAAAAAGGCAAATCGGAAGGAGCTCTGACCTACCTGGCCCAAAGCGAATACCGCCTCCCGTTCGTAGTAGAGGAACAATGGCCGGAGATCGGCTTCGTCAAAATCAAGGAGCGTCTGTGAAGGACAAAGGGAACAACCGCCGGCAACGCGCCGGCCTTGTACTGGGGACAGCATCGGAGAAAACCACAATGGACGAAGGAGCGGAAAAGGAGACCCTATGCTGACGGAAAGGTTTCACGGATTATATGCCACCCACCTTTACCTCCCCTTTTCGGCCCTGTCGAAACGGTGGCGGGATCATTGGCGAAGGCGCTTGGGAAAGGCGGACGCTTTCATGCAGGATACGCATCTGCCATCGATTTCCTGGCGTCGGTGCATTACGCCCAAACCCATCCACCTTCTGGAGCATCGGTCGGAAAACGGAAACGTCCGGATCAGCGAGCTGGGTATTCTGGCCCAGATGGCGGCGAACTGCCCGGAGGGATCGACCCTCTTCGAGATCGGCACCTTCGATGGCCGAACCACGCTCAACCTGGCGATCAACGCCCCGCGGACGTGCCGCATCTTCACCCTCGACCTGCGCCCCGATACGGAGCCCAGATATGCCCTGGCCTCGGGAGAGCGCCATTTTGTCGACAAGCCGACGCCCGGCCTGCGGTACAGGAAGCACCGCGAAAACCGGCCCGAAAGCGCCGGCCGGATCACCCAGCTCCTGGGGGACTCCGCCGCTTTCGATTTTTCGGCTTTCCGAAGGCGGTGCAGCCTGGTGTTTGTGGACGGTTCGCACGCCTACGACTACGTATTGTCCGATACGGATCGGGCGCTGGACCTCGTGGCGGTCGGCGGCATCATCGTCTGGCACGACTATGGGGTCTGGGAAGGGGTGACCCGGGCGATCGAGGAGATCGAAGCCCAGCGGAGCCTGGGGTTGAGACACCTCAAGGGGACGAGCCTGGTGTTCTGGAGGAACGACGAAAAAGGAGGAAACACGAGATGATGAACGAACCTGTGGCCTGTTGTCAGCCCTGCATGCTCTGCGAGGCAACGGAGGCCCGCCTGATCTCAATGACCGATCGGGAAAACGGTTTTCTGCGCACCGTGATCCCTTTCCGGCGGCAAGGCGATCAGCGATGCCGTGATTGCCGAAGAGATGTCCCGGCCGGCACCGGCGAACGACGGAACATGGAGACTGAACGCGTGATCTGCCGATTGTGTCAATCCCGAGAGGGCTTGCAGCCCGTCGGCGGATTGGACGAGAGACGCTACTTCCTGTGCGACCGCTGTGGCCTGATCGGCGTAAGCGCGGTGCATTTCCCCGGCCGGCAGGAGGAAAGGTCGCGCTACCTCACCCACCAAAACGGCATCGAGCATCAGGGATACGTGAGCTTTCTCCGCCGCGCCATCGATCCGGCGCTCGCATTCCTGACCGCAGGCATGACGGGCTTGGATTACGGCTGCGGCCCGGTTCCCACCCTCTCGGCGTTGCTGCGCCGCGAGGGGATCGGCTGCGAGGACTACGACCCTTTTTTTGTCGATCATCCCTTGCAGAAAACCTTCGATTTCGTCTTTTCGACTGAGGCGTTTGAACACTTTTTTCACCCGGGCAGGGAAATCCGGAAGATCCGGGCCTTGCTTCGGGAAAAGGGATTGCTGATCGTCATGACCCAGCAGTGGAAGGATCTGGCGCACTTTTCCCAATGGCACTACGCGCGGGATCCGACGCACGTGTCCTTTTATCATGCCCGGACCTTCGATTTTCTGTGCCGCGCCTTCGGATTTAGCAGGATCTTCGATGACGGCGACCGTGTGGTCATTCTGAGAAAGGAGGACAAGCCGTGGATGAACTCACCCCTGAACAGATTCAAGAGCTGACGGGCCTCTTGGAGGGGCTGCGGTCGGAACTCGCCGAGGCCCTCCAGGGTTCGAGGAACAGCGGAAAGCCTGTGGATTTAGGACTTCCTATCGGGAGGATCTCCCGGGTGGACGCCATTCAGCAGCAGCAAATGGCCCAGGCCGGTGCGGCCGCCCAGGAACAGCGCATCCACCAGATCGTCGCGGCCCTGGCCGCGGCGGCCGCAGGCACGTACGGCTGTTGCCGCCGGTGCGACGAGCCGATCGGATACCGGCGGCTCCGGGCAAGGCCCGAGACGCTTTTTTGCCTCCGTTGCCAGACGTTGGCGGAGAAGAGATGAGAATGATCAACCCGTCGGAATCA
Source organism: Syntrophobacterales bacterium (assembly GCA_019429105.1). Lineage (NCBI taxonomy): Bacteria > Pseudomonadati > Thermodesulfobacteriota > Syntrophobacteria > Syntrophobacterales > Syntrophobacterales bacterium. The sequence continues at coordinate 24,474 of JAHYJE010000012.1, read as the reverse complement.
GCGGAAAAGGCCTATCTTGAATCGGTGAAGCGGAAACTCGCCGACGCGCTGGAGGAGCTCGGCGGACGGGTAAGGCGCTACGCTCAGGAGATTCAGGAACAAAAGGCCTATTTGTGGGAGCACAAGGCGGACATGGATCACGTCGAGAAGGTCTCGGCGCGGCAATCGGCGCACCAGATGGTCCTCAGCGGCGAGATGGCGCAGGCGGCCCGCAACCGCCTGGGCAAGCTCCTCCCGTCGCCCTATTTCGGACGTTTCGATTTCCGGTGCGAAGGGGACCAGACGCCGCCGACGCCGGTTTATGTGGGCCTCCACGCCTTCTCGGATGAAAAGGCGGGGGAGCACCTGATTTTTGACTGGCGCGCGCCCATTGCGACGATGTTCTACGACTATGAAACGGGCGCGGCGCGCTACGAATCGCCGGCGGGCCCCGTCGTCGGGGAGATACTCCTGAAGCGCCAGTTCCGGATCCGCGAGGGCCGGATGTTCTTCATGCTGGAGAGCGGGATCAGCATCCTCGACGACGTTCTCCAGGAAGAGCTCAGCCGGAACTCCGACGAGCGGATGAAGACCATCGTCGCCACGATCCAGCGGGACCAGAACGCCATCATCCGCAACGAGGCGGCCAAGGTCCTCATCATCCAGGGCGTCGCAGGATCGGGCAAGACGTCGATCGCCCTGCACAGGATCGCCTTCTTGCTCTACCGGCATCGGGATCGCCTGACTTCTCAGGACATCCTGATCCTTTCGCCGAACAAGGTTTTTGCCGATTTTATCTCCAATGTCCTTCCGGAACTCGGGGAGGAGCAGATCGGCGAATTGGGGATGGAGGAGCTGGCCAGGGAACTCGTGGAGGGTAAATACCCTTTCCAGACCTTCATCGAACAGTCGGCCCTGCTGCATGAAACCCGGGATCAAGGGATGGGGCGCAGAATCGAGGCGAAGGCCTCCCTGGCCTTTCTCCATCAGGTGGAGGCCTATGGCGCGCAGGTGGAACAGGCGCGTTTTTCCCCTGTCGATGTGGAGATCGGCGGTCGGCTGGTTCCGGCCGGGGTCATCGCCGAGGCCTTCCGGCAGCGGCGCGGCAGGCCCGTGACGGAGCGTTTGCGGTGGGCGGCCGAGATGGTCGAACACCGCCTCTGGGTCGAATATCGCCATGAGGTCAAGGCCAAGGAACGGGACCGAATCAGGGCTTCGGTAAAAAAAATGTACCGGAACGCCGCCCTGCGAACCCTCTACCGGGAATTCTTTACCTGGCTGGGCCGGCCCGAGCTCTTCAAGACCGCCCGAAACGGCGCGCTCGAATACGCCGACGTCTTCCCCCTCATCTATCTCAAGCTGCTCCTGGACGGGGAGCCGGTTCGGCGCCGGCAGGTCAAGCATCTGCTGATCGACGAAATGCAGGACTACACGCCGGTGCAGTACGCCGTGATCGCCCGGCTCTTCCCCTGCGAAAAAACGATCCTCGGGGACGTGAACCAGTCCGTCAACCCCTTCAGCGCCTCGTCGGCCGAGACGATCAGCCAGGTCTTCCGGCAGGCGGAGGTGGTCAAACTCTGCAAGAGCTACCGATCGAGCTACGAAATCACCCAGTTCGCCCAGGGCATCTCGCCCAACGCCGACCTGGTTCCCGTCGAGCGCCACGGGGAGGCGCCCCTGGTTTTGGCTTTTCAAAACCTTCAATCGGAAAGGGATTATATCGGGCAGGCGATCGCCGGATTTGCGGAACGCAGCTACCGCACCCTGGGGATCATCTGCAAGACGGACCGGCAGGCGGAGCAACTGCACCGGGACCTCCAGGCGACGACGCCGGGTGTGCATCGGCTGACCGCCGGCAGCACGACCTTCCGGCAGGGCGCGGTGATTTGCACCGCCCATCTGGCCAAGGGACTGGAATTCGACCAGGTTCTCGTGCCCCAGGCGACGGCGGATCACTACGCAACCGCACTGGACAGAAACCTGCTTTACGTGGCCTGCACGCGCGCCATGCATCGGCTCATCGTCACGCATGCGGACCAAAGGACGCGATTCATTCCCGAACATCTTTTCCGCAGGAAAGACCTTCCGGAAGGGTCGATGGACGCAAAAGGGATCTTGCCTTGCCAAAAATCGACCGAGGCGGCGTAGCGGGGACGCATCGCCCGGGAGGCACCGGGGAAAAGGAGATACCATGGCTTCAAAGAAAACGAGAGACGCATTGAAACACCTGGCACTGGGACTGCCGGCCTCACAGGAGGGGGGCATCTTCGGGGCAACGATCGAGTCCGAGGGCCCGGCAAAGGTCGATTCCAAGGCACTTGCCAAGGTGAACGAGGCAACCCGGGAAGTGATGCAAAGGACCGAAGATCTCGCCAACCGCTGGCTGGAGAAGGGCAAATGCGTCGGCCTGATCGGCGGCGACCATAGCACGCCGCTCGGCCTGCTCAAGGCCCTGGCGCAGCGTTTCGACAAAGCGGGGTTTGGGATTCTGCATATCGATGCGCATCATGACCTGCGGGATGCCTACGAAGAATTCATTCATTCCCACGCATCGATCATGTTCAATGCCCTGCAGGAGATCCCTGTGGTCACCCAGCTTGTCTCCGTCGCCGTTCGCGACTTTTCCCAGGCCGAGCATCGCCTCGCGGCAGCTCACACAGGGATCACGACATTCTACAGCGATGAAATCTTCCGCGCCCTGGCGGAAGGCGGCGCCTATAAGACGATCGTCGACGGGATCATCGCGGCATTGCCGCAGAATGTCTATGTGTCATTCGATATTGATGGTTTGGATCCCACAAACTGTCCCTGCACAGGAACCCCGGTCCCCGGCGGCTTGACCTATCAACAGGGTGTCTATCTGATCGAGCGGTTGGCCGAAAGCGAAAGATGGATTGTGGGGTTCGATCTGTGCGAAGTGGCCCCGGGAAAGCATGGAGAATGGGACGGCAACGTCGGCGCCCGCATCCTCTACAAGCTCTGCGGCGCCCTCATCCGCTCGCGGCAATTGCCCGATCTTGTTTAGTAAGGAGGAATATCATGGGATTTGCTTTATCAAAATTGAAACTGGAAAGCACCGCATTTAAACACCTCGAAAGGATCCCGGCAAAGTACACCGGCGAAGGACGGGACGTATCGCCGCCACTGCAATGGAGGCAAGTTCCGGAAGGAACGCGCTCTTTTGCAGTCACCTGCCATGACCCCGACGCCCCCCTGGTTTCGCCTGAAGGCGCCTATGGTTTTGTCCACTGGGTTCTCTATAACATTCCGGGCTTGGTGACCGGTTTGTCCGAAGGAGTCTCAGAATACACCAGAGGGCTGAACGGCCGCGGCAACACCGGCTACATGGGGCCAATGCCACCCAATGGGCATGGGGTGCACCACTATTTCTTCTGCCTGTTCGCCCTGGATGCGGAACTCAACCTGGACAACGATCTTACCCTTTGGCAACTGCTGGAGCGCATCGAGCCCCATGTGCTCGGCATGAATCGCCTTGTAGGAACCTACGACAGACCATGATCTCCCCGCAGCGGGTCATGGTTTTGCGACGAAAGGACAGACAAATGGCGCACTTTCAATGGTCCGTTGACAAAGGTGACGCTTATCAGAGGGAGGGAGCAGGAGATGATTGGCGCCATCGCGGGAGACATTATCGGGTCGGTTTACGAACATCGACCGATTAAGACCAAGGAGTTTGGCCTCTTTACCGACCTTAGTCGCTTCACCGACGATACGGTCCTGACGGCGGCGATTGGCCGTGCCATTTGTCATGGACGGCCTTACGGAGAAGCCCTCCATGACATGGGTAGGCGCTATGCGCAGGCCGGTTACGGCGGCGAATTCTTCCTTTGGCTTTCCTCCGATACCCCGCGTCCCTACGGCAGCTGGGGAAACGGTGCGGCGATGCGCGTGAGTCCCGTGGGTTTTGCCTTTGCTACGGAAGAGGAAGTCCTACGACAGGCCAAGTTGACTGCCGAAGTGACCCACAACCACCCGGAGGGCATCAAGGGGGCGCAGGCAGCGGCGATCGCGATCTTTCTTGCAAGAACGGGAAAGGACAAAGAACAGATCCGGAACCGCATCGCCGTACAGTTTGGCTATGACCTGAACCGCACCGTGGACGAGATTCGTCCCGGCTACGCCTTTGACGTGTCGTGCCAGGGAACGGTGCCGGAGGCGATCGTTGCGTTTCTGGATTCGACGACCTATGAGGACGCCATTCGTAACGCCGTTTCCTTGGGCGGCGACAGCGACACCCTGGCGTGCATTACAGGAGGAATCGCCGAGGCGTTCTACGGTGGGGTGCCCGAAAGCATCAAAAAACAGGCCCGGGAACGCCTGACGCCAGATCTGATTGAAATCGTTGATGACTTCTATCAGAGATATCTATGAAAGAGAAATATCACTCCATATGCAAGGAGCTGGGTGCACTCCAATAGGAACCCGGAAGATCATAATGACACCAAAGGGTCTTAAATTTGGTGAGGCGTGATTATAAGCGGTAATCCTCACCCAAATTCGTCAATGAGCGTCATTGACTCGTAGGGTATGAAAGCGAGCAGTCAGGGCTGATCTATTTCAGTAAAATCAAAAAGTGCGCATCAACCGTATGAACCTCTATTTTTCTTTGTAAGTACGGCTAAAGGGTGGTATTCCAATCGACAATTTCATTTTGCCGACGGCAATCCGCGTCCTGAACTGAAGCGCACCGAAAGCGACTTTCCAACAGCATACCTCAACTTTCTTTCATGAGTGCATTCTCTTGCGGTCACTCATCGGAACGGTCGTACAGCCTGAATACTTTGCAATCCCGACATTCCCAGTCGAAATTGAGGATCTTCCTGCACTGAGTGTCCGCAACCTCCCAACAGGGTCGTTCCCGGCGTCGATAGGCCGCACACCGGGAATACACCTGCTCCGGACACCCCAGAAAGTCCCAGCAGGGTGTCTTGCCGCTCCAAAAATCCAACATCGCCTCCTCGGGCCTGCCTGCTCGCCGCGATACCCGCCCCTCCGTCTGGACGAGAGGCGCTCCTTAAATTATTCCCCTCTGGCTCAAACTTATTGACCAAAATCGTTCATGAAATCATGTACGGGGTTCAGATCAACTTGAATGAAACTAACATCAGAATGATGCCGATTGTTATCTGAAAACCTTTTCTTCATTCGTTTTTGAAGAACAAATCGGTTATTTCGGAAAAAAAATTGGTCAATGCCCGGAATGCCGATCCATACAGCAAGGAATTTAATAAACTGATATTATCTCCGCTATTTGCAAACAAGGAGTTATGCCAGAGAATGGCAAAAGACGCTGCAAAAAAGCGGTCATTGTGTTTCCCAAATACACCTTCTGCATGTTCAGTTTGCCTACTTTGACGGCAAAAGGGATTTTTAACGCCTTCATGAATTCGGCGTTCAGATAGGGCAGCAAGCCGGCAATATTGTCTTCGAGATGCGCCTTTGCAGTCCATTCTTTCGCTCCCGGGCTGCAGGGCGGTTCAATCAATTCCAGCGTATAGCCGTGAATCAATTTATCCCCTTTCAATACTCGCTCTTTTTCCATTTTTCCCTCCTGAAGCAGGGACACGGTAAAGATCACGCGTGATACTTCTCAATTGCAGTGGTTGCAATGCTCCATCTCCCCTGCCGAGGCGGGCAGGATCTGGAGCGAATGGAGCCAGGCGCTTTTCATATTGATATTCCGCGCCGAAATCTTCTGCAGCAGGAAAGTGGCCGCCCCGTTCCCGACAAAGGCCACGACGGCGACCCAGAGCATCACCTGACCGGGAACTTCCGTCGGCGCTGTGAACCTCTTGAGGGTCTCCCAGAAGACAAAGGCAATCACAACGGACAGACCGATGCTGTTGACGAAGGCGGCGATGAACTCGATTTTCCGATAGCCGTAGGTTTTCCGTTCATTCGCGGGACGGTGGGCAACCTTCTCCGCCCAGTAGCTGAAGAGCATGTGAGCGATGTCGCTCAGGTTGTGGACGGCGTCCGAGATCAGCGCCATGCTCTGAATGATCAGGCCGAGGACCATTTCGAAAGCTACGATCCCCCCATTGATTATGATGGCGAGGATCAGATTCTTCAGCGACTCCGGCTGTTCGTGACTGCGGTTGTGACCGGGGCCGGGGTCGTGGTCATGTTCGTGTCCCATGTCGGTGTTCCTCTTGTTATTTGTTATAAACTTCAATGATTCCCTGTTCTATCGCCTTGGCGATCTTCGCCGCGTCGGTTGCCGAATTCAAGTTGAAATTTTTCGGTATCTCCAAGTCCTTGGAAAGGGTCATGTGTTTATCCACTTCAAAATCGGCCTTTTTTAGTGTTTTCAGGGCGCAATGCATCGGACAACCGTCAATGGCGACAATCCCCCTCGCTAATGACCCCGTCGAGAGATCCGGCGCCATTGCTCTCATCAGAAACTTCTTGCTTCACTTTTCACTCCTCCATAATTTTCAACCGTTTATTGCGAACCGCCGAAACCATCGCGCCAACAAAGCTCAATCCGGCAGCGATATAATACACATATTTGGCGCTTTGAAGAAACGCCGATCCGTCCTGGATGGGACTTGTCCCCAAAAACGCGGTAAAGAGGGAAACCGAAAAAGCAATCCCGATCACCATGCCGATATTTTTTATCAATTGCGTAATCCCGTTGGCCGCCCCGAGCTTATTTTTGGGAACGCTCCCCATGATCCCGCTGTTGTTGGGCGACTGAAACAGCCCCAGCGACAGCCCCATGAGGGCCACATAGATCAAAATCAGCACAATCGGGGTTTGCAGGTTGATATTTGCCAGCAAAATCAACGCAATTCCGTTGATGACCAACCCCGCCGTCGTCAGAATGGCTGAACCGATCTTATCGGATAGGGCGCCGCTGAAGGGCGACACCACCGCCATCGCCACCGGAAACGCCATCATGTACATACCGGCCGTTTGGGGCGAAATTCCCAGAACTTTTTGATAATAAAAAGGGATCAAAACGGCCGGGGCGAACATCGTCACAAAGGAAAGCAATGAGGCAATGACCGAGGTTGAAAAAATCCAATTTTGAAAAAGGTCCAGATGGACCACGGGATGCATCTTTCGCTTTTCAATGACGATAAAAAGAATGAACGACGCCGCGAAGACCAAAACGCTCGTAAAGACCAGCGGGGTTCCGATGCCCATGCCGGCGACATTGGAAAACCCGTAGATGAACGTGACGACCGAGACGACCAGCAACAGAGAGCCGACGAGGTCAAATCGATAGCCGACCTTGCGGGTTTTTCGGTCGCGGGGAATGGAGATATAGGAAACGATGAACCCGACGATGGAGACGAGAAAGGTCAGGTAAAAGACCGACCGCCACCCCCAGAGGCCGATCGCTATCCCGCCTAACGGCGGCCCGGCGATGCTCCCGATGGCCATCATTGTCACCAACAACCCGAGATTTCTGCCTCTTTCGGAAGACGGGTAATTTTCGGTAGCAATCGCCATCCCGTTTGCCATCACCATCGCTCCGCCGACGGCTTGAAGAATCCGCATAACGATCAGCATGGGCAGGTTTGTAGAAAAACCACAGAGCAAAGTGAAGATCGAGATCACGAAAAATCCCGTATTGTAAATCTTGCGGCGGCCGAAGTGGTCGGCCACGGTACCCAGAATCGGCAGCAGCGCCGACATCACCAGCAGATAAATCGAAACGATCCACTGCACGGCGCTGATATCCGTCCGAAACTGCTCGGCAATGACAGGAAGGCCGACGTTGACCACCCCGCTGTCGAACATGGACATGAACGCGCCGATCATGACCGTGAAGAGAATGAGTCTGGATTTTGCATATTGTTTTTCTTCAGTCAGAAATTTCATTCCTTTGCCCGAGCAACAACTTCCTTCATGACATCTCCTTTATATTTCCGTGTAGGAATATAGGCCTCGTCTAAGGCCTTGTCAAGAAATAATTTTAGTTACAAATATAACAAGAATAATCAATAGCTTTCCCAACCTTTGTCTTTGCTTATTTATATTTCAGTATTTGCATATATTAGGGAGAGAACTACCGAATATCCCAGAGAAGGCACCACGAAGGCTGAAAACGCAGTTTAATGTTCATAAAATTTGTCTGGAGGGACGCGCTCCGCCGCGTCCGTGGCGATTTTGAAAAAAATAAACCATTGCATATCAATAATTTATGTACGCATTTTCAAGTTAACGTAAGCCAGTTTTAAATAGTATGAGCTCGGCGTCGCCCAGTTCATTTGCCGGCGCAGACAACCTTTCCTGATCCAGGTACTGCATACGCCCTCCGCAAAATGGTATTATCTCCCCGGAATAATCCCCTGTTGCGGGTTGCTGTCGACTCTACCTTTTATGTACTCCTCGTACTCCTTCAACAGGACATAAATATACTCTTTCCGGGCGAGGTAAGACGAGGGAATATAGTTTTTTCCCTCCAGCCTGTTGATAATCTCTTCGGCGGCCTCCTGGTTGGCCTGTCTGCCATTAGAGTAAAGATCGGCCATTATCTCGACCAACCCATTAACGCGGACCTGTGTACTGTCAGAAAATTTCAGCATGCGCCGACTAACTGTCGGCAGTTCGCAATCGCCTCATTTAGTTCATCCCATTATTTCAAATTGTGACATATTCCACCTCCGCCATTATTTTCTCGGGTTTATTGACGTTTTCATTATCCCCATCCCGGCACAGATTTCAAGCAAGGGTTCTCGCAAGCGCTGAAAAATCCCGCCTTCCTGAAAGACAGGGAAGCACAGGCTTACGGGGATTTCTCCCGCCCAGACCTTTACAGCAAAAGCGAGACAGGTCGGCTCGCCGCATAAGCCGCAGTTCGTCCGGGGCAGCCGTTTGAAAATTTCGAAAGCCGGCGGCTTCCTCCGGCTTTCGAAGGAAGCCGAGATCGAGTTTCGGTCGCTCCATGTCTGCATCGCCAGTTGGCGAATCTCTTCGAGGGTTCGCCAGGCATCCAGAATATCGTCCGCCTTGGCGATGGTGATGCGGTGGCGGTAAAGGGCGATCATCCTGTATCCGTCCATATAGGTAAGCGTTTCTGCCGCGGGGGTGTACGATGCCTGCGGTATCACAGCGTTCAGGTAAGGCAGAACCGGCCCCAAATCGCCCTCTATGTGCGCAATCAGCCTGATTTTCGTTTCGTCGGCAACGCATGGGCCCAGAAACATCACCGCAGCATGCCGAAAACAGTCGTCAGGAGATGGCTCTTGCGGCACCGGGTCGTTGGGCATCTCCACAAGGGACGCACGGTAATCGATCCAGCCGGAAAAAACGACCGTCGGCGCTGCCGCCTCCAGACGACCCCGGACTTCCCGGGTCATGACGAGCGCCGGCGCCGCGACCAGGGACAGCGCCGAACTCGGATCAAGAAGCTCATATTCGGCGTCCAGGGTTTCCAGAGCAGTCAAGGCCCTTTTAAATTCTGCCCTGTCAGGGAATGTTGTCAGCAATAAATCTACAGGCATCGTCAGTCCCTTTTCTCGCTGGTTACCGGCAGAGAAGGTTCCCTTCAGCGGGTTGCTATTGTCTGAGTTTGGGCGATGAAGTAGCGTTGATGGAACCAGAAGGCAACGTTCCCCATGCCGTTTCCGTCGCCGAAAAGGGGGATTAACCCCTTTTTCAGCGAAGCTGGCGGTTCGTGGCTGTGTTCCATTGAATTTACCCGATCAAAAAGGGACTGCCGATGAAATAGACCCCCAAAAGGCCGATGACGACCCCGGCGCCTTTGCGGAACCAGCCCCCCGAACCGATCCAGGTCGCGCTTTCCGTCAGGCGGCGAACCACCGCGGTGGAGCTGCCGGCGACCATGATGGGGAGGCAGTGGCCGAGGGCAAAAAGCAGGATCAGCAGAACGCCGGTCAGTACCTTCTGTTGGACCGTGATGATCGCCAGGATCGGGGCAATGAAGCCGAACGTGCAGGAGCCGGAAAGAACCCCGTAGGCCAGTCCTAGCAGGAAAGCCCCGCGACGGCCCTTGACATTCAGCCGGTGCAACCGGCTGCCGGAGAGGTTGCACTTCTCCACCCCCAGCTCCCCGGGGCGACCCAGATCAGAACGAGACCGACCGCGATCTGCCAGTAACTGCCCACATCCCCGAGCATCCGGCCCAGGAGCGCGCAGATGACGCCGATCGCGGCGATCGTGATGAACAGCCCCACGGTAAAAAGGAGGGCGTAATGGGCGGCTTGCCTCGGTTTCAGAACATTATCCTGCCCGGCCACGTAGGCCACGACCAGCGGGATGGAGGCCAGGTGGCAGGGACTGAAAAGAACGCTGACCATTCCCCACAAAAAACAGCCCAGCCCTGCCAGATAGGTCGCACTGGTGATCCAGTCGTTGATGGTGAGAAAAAATGGCGTCAGCATGGCTGCCCTTTCTATTTTACGCCCATATCCTTGAAGCGGCGGACGATCTCCTCCTCACTCAGAAATCCCACATGCCGGTAAACCTCCTTGCCCTTTTTATCGAAGAAGATCTGCGTGGGAATGGTTCGGATGCCGAAGCGTCTGGCCGGCGCCTGGTCCTTCCAGACATCGAGGAAGATTACAGCCGCCTTCCCGGCATACTGATTTTTCAACTTCGCCAGGATCGGCGCCATCATTTTGCAGGGAATACACTCTCCGGCACCCAGATCGACCAGCGTGACCATCCCTTTGACGGGAACTTCCTCCTCGGCGGCGAAGAGAGCCGGCGGCAGTGCAAACAGGAGCAGAAGGCAGAAGATGCCGGCCATAACTGCGGAACTATTCATTTTCATCATAAAACTCCTCCAGATTTTCCCCTCGGATCGGTCTCGCTCGGCAAACGACCGTTCTTTAGAGATCATTTCCCCGAGGCCGTTAAGCCCCCCCTTGACCCAGCCAGGCCAGAATCTCCTCCTTCTTCGGGATCTTCCCCACGGACTTGACCTGGCCGTCCACGACCACCGCCGGCGTGCCGAAGACGCCGTATTGGACAATCTTCATGGTGTCGTTAACCTTCTCGATATCCGCCACAATACCGGCCTCGGCAACCGTCTCCCTGACGAGTGTTTCCACCTTCTGACAATTGACGCACCCGGGTCCCAATATCTTGATTTCCATTTTTTATCTCCTTTCAACAGAGGCTTTTCATAGTTTTTTGACGTCGTGCGAATCTGCACAAACGGCCTCGATGGCCATCTTACCATATAGCGATGCGGAAATATGAAGAATATTGCACGGGTCCGGCAGAGATCCTCCCACTGAACGCCTCAGCTCCTCTTAAGCAGCTCCCGAATCTCCGGGGCGTCCGCAAACCGGTGCATCATATTTACCGGCAGGTTCGTTGCATCGGTGCTGCTGCCGCCATCGGTCAGGGAATAGTTCGCGGAGAGTCCCCCACCAGGCCAACGCCTTCCCGGCGCGGCATGAACCTCGCAGATGCAACGGGTCCTTTTTTGAAGCATCTTTTCGAGCTTCACGCGCTGGGGATCGGAAAGCGTCTTCATGGCTGCCCCATATATTACTTGCTGGCTATATAGTACTGAAACTGAATATTGTCAAGAAAACTTTTTAAAATCGCTTGATCGGGGGTGCCACAGCGTTCCCGGATCAACATCCCGGCGGGAGGAATCGATCTTGCCCTGTTCCTGTTGGAAACGCGTTACCGGTATCCAATAGTTCTTGAGTACCAAGATGTTAGGGCACTCAACATCCCTGTTTCCATGATCCCGAAGGATACTTCCCGTATTTATGGGTCGCATCCACCCAGGCTTTGAAATGTAAACCTGGTGTCGCCGGAAGAAGTTGGCAGCTCGGAGCCATGAGGACGCCTCCACCAGGCCCGCCAAGCTCGGTTCCAAAAGAGTCGTTTAGTGTAAGATGGGTATTGGCCCCGGCCTCGTATTGCGCGCGGATCCAGTCCATGCTGAAATCGGTGGCGACTTGGCACATTTCATCGACCCAGTCCGGATCTTCATAACAGTCAACCGTTAGGTCGCTCACTTTTCGGAAAAGATGTTGAACAAACCCAATGCCCACATAAGACATCGGAGAAATAGGATGAGTTGCACCGAGCTCTTTGCAGACCGCCTTGAGCGCCTTAAGCGCCTGGGGCATTCGGTCATGTTTCAATGGGTCGAGAGGAAATTTCTTTTTGATCCTGTTCCAATCTTCCTTTTTACTGACGGGGTGTTCCTTGACCGAAACACTGACCCCAAATTTTTCAGGGATATCAAGGACGCCTCCGAGGGATGGAACTCCATAACCGTGATCGATGTAGGTCCCAAAGCATAAATCGTAATCGTATTTCTTGATGTTGGTAAAGAAAGCCTCGGCGACTTTGTCGGAATCCAGCTCTGTCTGGGTGGTTATCTCCCTTATGCGCCATCCCATATCAAAGATGGCTTGGGCCATCACAGGTTGTCAATTTTCGGTTGACATTCCCACCTGATAGTCAGCCGGGCCGATCTTTCGTCGCCCGCCACCCCCAGCGCCTAATCGCTTCATTAATTCCATCTATCTTTTATCTATCGAGAGCCGGTTTTACTGAGAATACACGATTATCTGAAAGTTTTGCTTTTTGTGCCGAGACAAAACGGGGGCATAAACTGAAATAGTTTTTGATGGAACCGGGTAAATGGTTATTCCCGGATTTATCCTCTTATCCTGAGTCTTCCCCCTTGAAATACGCAGAAATGAGATTCAACTCTATCGTGATATTCAGTGTCATCGAGGATTTCATCAATGATTTTAAGCGGGAAAACGAAGTTTAATGTTCATAATCTGGTTCCAACTGCTTGAAAAACCGTATTCCCGATAGAAGCATTGTGTACATTAAGCTCCGCTTTCGGGAATGACAAATAGTTTTGCAATTGGCTCAATAGAGAGTGCATGTTCAACGGCAGGTGGATAGTCTGAAACACTGCACTAACCTGAGCCACAACCAGCGGGGGAGGTGCAATATGGAGCGATTGATATTAAACAATTTATTGAAAGGGAAAGATTCTAAGTATCGCAAGCCATTGATTCTCAAAGGCGTCCGTCAGGTCGGCAAGGTCGATTTTCTGGATGTCAGGCCCATTCCCGACGCATTCTTCAACAGTTGCCGATGCCTCCTGCCCGGCAATCCTTTTTCTCTTGAGAAAAGCCGAATAGTCTGTTAGGTTCCGCCGCATGAAACACATCGTAATGGGGACAGCCGGCCATGTCGATCATGGCAAGACGGCGCTGATCAAGAGACTCACCGGCGTTGACACCGATCGTCTGAAAGAGGAAAAGGAACGCGGGATTACCATTGAAATGGGTTTTGCCTCGCTGGCGCTTCCCGGCGGACAAACGGTCGGAATTGTTGATGTCCCCGGCCATGAAAGATTCGTCAAAAACATGGTTGCGGGTGCGGCCGGCATCGATCTTGTGGCGATGGTCATTGCCGCCGACGAGGGCGTTATGCCGCAGACCCGCGAGCACATGCAGATCTGCTCCCTGCTCGGCATCCGCAAGGGGGTTGTCGTTGTTACCAAGATCGACATGGTGGATCGGGATTGGCTGGAGTTGGTGCAGGAGGATATCCGCTCCTTCCTGACGGGCACGTTCCTTGAGGGGATGCCGGTCGTTCCGGTTTCCTCGTTTACCGGGGAGGGAATCCCGGCGTTGCTGGACGTAATCGAAAAGAGCGTCGAAGAGATACAGGAGACGCAGGATATCGGCATATTGCGCCTGCCTGTGGACAGGGTTTTTTCGATGAAGGGGTTCGGCACCGTCATCACCGGGACGCTGATCTCCGGCCGTGTGACGGTGGGCGAGGATGTGGAATTTTTCCCGGCCGGTTTTCGGGCGAAGGTGCGCGGCATTCAGGTGCATAACGAACCGGTGAAAACGGCTGAGGCGGGGCAGAGAACGGCTGTCAATCTGCAGGGAACAGACCGGGAGGAAATCGAACGGGGCTCCATTCTGGCCAATGTCGGTTCATTGCAGGCATCCCGGCGGCTTGATTGTGCATACAATCACTTAAAGAGCGCCGGGAAGAAAATAATGAACAGGACGATTGTCCGTCTGCATGTGGGAACAAGCGAGATCATGGCAAGGTTTGTTCTCTACGATCGCGATTTTCTGGAACCGGGGGAGGAGGGCTGTGTTCAGCTTGTTCTGGAGGAACCCTTGGCCGCGGTTGCCGGAGACAGATTTGTCGTGCGCAGCTATTCCCCGGTAACGACGATCGGCGGCGGGGTGATTGTCGATCCGCTTCCGGCGAAGCATAAAAAAACAGAGGCGGGAATAATCAGTGATTTCGAGATACTGGCCGGTGATGACGAGATCAGAAAAATAGAAGTGATCGTCAGAAGGGCCGGGATCGAGGGGATTGCCAGCGGGGCGCTTGTTGTGCGCGCCGGCATTCCCGCCAAACGGCTCGCTAAAATTCTGGGAGGGATGTTTGCGGACAGGAAGGTTATTTTAGTTGATCGCGAGGAACTGCGCGTTTTATCTGCCGTTGTTTATGAGGAGCTCAAAGAGTGGATAGTCGGCAGAATCGCCGATTACCACAGGCAGTATCCCCTTCGGGAAGCGCTTGCCCGGGAAGAGCTCCGCTCAACGCCGGGGATCGGCGCCGCTGCCGGGCCGAAGATTTTTTTAATTGCCCTGCATGATCTGGAGAAAAAAGGGAAAATTGTTGTCGAAAGGGAGATGATCCGCCTCAAGGAGCATGAGGTGCGGCTCGATGTGGATCTGGGATCGCTCCGGGAGAGTCTTTCCAGCGCCTATAGGAAAGGCGGCCTGACTCCGCCGACGGCGCGGGAGATAGCGGCGATGTTTCCCGACCGGAAAAAAGAGGTGGCAAGTCTGGAGCAACTGATGCTCCGGGAAGGGGAAATTGTCAGAATCAGCGAGGATCTGAATTTTCATCGGGACGTTTTGGTGAAGCTCCGCGAGGAATATAAACGGATGCTAATTAAAGACGGCGAGGCTACGCCGGCGAGCGTGCGAGAGCTGACCGGCCTTTCGCGTAAATTCATTATCCCGCTTATGGAATACTTCGATTCAACAAAACTCACCATGCGCGCCGGGGACAAACGAATTTTAAGAGAAAGAACGGAAACATAAAGAAGTCATAAAGGAAGGAACAGGTGTAAATTTGGCGGCAAAGGCAATATATGTCAAGGATATCAATACAGGCGACCGGATTGACGATCTTTTTATCGCGGCGGAAAAAACGCTCGCATATTCCCAGAAGGGCTCTCCCTATATTAATTTGCGTCTTCAGGATCGAACCGGCGAAGTGGACGCAAAAATCTGGGACAATGCCCTTGCCTGGGACAAGGTTTTCAAGAAGGGCGATGTTCTGCGCGTCCAGGGGCGGGCGCTTAGTTTCAAGAACGCGGTGCAGGTATCGGTAACCGGATTACAGAAGGTAAACGACAGCGAAGTGGATATTGCCCTGTTCCTGCCGGCCGCCAAACGGGACCGCGCCGAGATGTTCAAGGAATTGCTGGGCTACTGCGAGCAGGTAAAAACCCCCTGTCTAAAGGCGCTGCTTAATTCTTTTTTCCAAGACGAGAAGATTGCGGCGCTTTTCCAGAAGGCGCCGGCTGCCAAGGGTTTTCATCATATCTACATCGGCGGCCTGATCGAGCATACGCTTTCGGTGGTAGGCCTGCTGAAAATGGCGGGGGAGCATTACGAGAATCTCGACAAAGACCTGCTGATCACCGGTGGAATATTGCATGATATTGGGAAGATATATGAACTATCCTACGAGCGGGTCGTTGAGTACAGCGATCCCGGCCGCCTGATCGGTCATATCGTCATGGGGCTGGAGATGATTGACGAGCGGATCGCCGCGATCCCGGACTTTCCGAAGCAGACGGCGCTGGAGCTTCGCCATATTATCCTCAGCCATCACGGCGAACTGGAATATGGCTCTCCCAAGCGCCCGAAAACGCTGGAGGCCCTGATTGTTCATTTCATGGATGACATGGACGCGAAAGTGAATGCCTTTCAGGAGTATATCCGGCAGCCCGGCACTCAGGAGTCCACTTGGACGTCCTATCACCGTCTGCTGGAGCGGTATCTTTACAAGGGCGCCAAAGTTGCCGATGATGCGGGCGATGCGCCGGCGGATTTACTCTGATCTGAAAAAACAGTAACTACTCAGGTGGATCGTTTGTCTAAACAACCTAATTAGTTACAGTTACTTCGCGCCTGGACGGGGGAGGGAAGATGGTGTCTTGTGGCAAACAGGGTTAAGATTGCCGGGGTAATCGATAAAGAAATGTTTTCCGCGGCCGAATGGAATGATTGGCGGTGGCAGTTCCGCAACCGGGTGCGTTCGTTAAGCGAGCTGGGTGTCTTGCTGAAGACGCCGGTTGCGGCTCTTTCTTTCTGGCGCAAGGTTCTTAAAGAATATCCAGTGGCGATTACCCCCTATTTTATCTCGCTTTTTGATCCTGCCGACGAAAATGACCCCCTGCGGAGGCAGTGCTTTCCCGACCCCCGGGAAATAAACTTTTCGCTGGGCGGGGTGGAAGATCCGCTGAACGAGGCAAGAGACATGCCCGTTCCGGGGTTGGTTCACCGCTATCCCGATCGTTGCCTGGCGATTGTCACCAACACCTGCGCTGTTTACTGTCGGCATTGCAACCGAAAACGGCTCTGGGAAAAGGAAAGCTCTACCACAAGGGACAGGCTCCAGGCGATGATCTCTTGTGTGGCGCGCACCCCGGAAGTGCGGGAGGTAATTGTTTCGGGCGGGGATCCCTTGATGATGCCCGAGGCGACTCTCGACTGGTTTCTGGGTTCGCTTAAAGCCCTGCCCAATGTGCAGTCGCTGCGGATCGGCAGCCGGGCGCCGGCTGTCTTGCCGATGCGGATCACAAAAGAGCTGTGCGCAATGCTGCGGCGCCATCGGCCCCTGTGGTTCAATACGCAGTTCAACCACCGCCGCGAAATCACCCCGGAAGCGGCCAGGGCCTGTGAGATGCTGCTTGAAGCGGGCATTCCCGTCAGCAACCAGTCTGTACTGCTCAAAGGCGTAAACGACGACTACGAGACGATGAAGGAACTGCTGTACTCGCTGGAGCGGATATCCGTACGTCCCTACTATCTGTTTCAATGCGACCCCGTTCGCGGAACCGATCATTTCCGGACGGATATCTGCGTCGGCATGGAGATTATGGAGAAACTCTGGCGCAACATCTCCGGACTCTGCCTGCCGCGGTTTGTGATTGACAGCCCGGGGGGACGCGGAAAAATACCGCTTCAGCCCTTTTCCCTTCTTCCCGAAAAGAATCAGAAATAAAACATTATTTTGACAATCCCGGGGAAATGTACTATGAAAACAGAGTTTTTTAGCTATTGGGCTATGTAGCTGAAACAAAAAATATTTGATGCGGCGGCAGACCGCAGACATAATCCAAAGGAGAAGAGAAATTCATGTACGCAGCCAGTGATCTAAGAAAAGGATTGAGGATCAAGATAGAGAATGATCCGTACATCGTGACGGAGTTCAATTTTGTAAAGCCGGGGAAGGGGCAGGCGCTCTACCGGTGCAAGCTGAAAAACATGGTCAATGGAAACCAGTTTGAACGTACCTTTCGTTCGGTTGATATGTTTGAGACGGCTGATCTGCAGGAAAAAAAGATGCAGTACCTCTATCACGAGGGCGACAAGTACTGTTTTATGGATAACGAAAGCTACGAACAGGTTTTTCTGACCGAGGCTCAGGTAGGCGAGGCCAGCAATTTCCTGCTTGATAACATCGAGGTCGAGGTCCTGCTCTTTGAAAACAAGCCATTGGGGATCACCGTTCCCAATTTCATAGATGTTGTCGTGACCAGCGCCGAACCCTGGGCCAGGGGCGATTCCGTTTCGGGCAACACCAAGCCGGTTACCGTCCAGACCGGTTACCAGCTTCAGGTTCCCCCCTTCATCGAAGAAGGCGAAAAGATCCGGATCGACACCCGCAGCGGCGAATATCTCACCCGGGTCAAGGGATGACAGACAATCATTCCTGGAAGCTGGCCGCCAAATTTGACGACCTGCGTGTACGCGCCAGGATGATCCAGGCTGTCCGCCGTTTTTTCCGGGAGCGGGATTTTCTGGAAGTTGAGACGCCGCTTCTTATTCCGGCGCCGGCCCCGGAGGTTCATATAGACGCAGTTGCCGCCGGCAAGTGGTTTCTGCAGACCTCTCCGGAGTTGTGCATGAAGAGGCTTCTGGCGGCAGGCTATGAAAGAATCTATCAGCTTTGTAAATGTTTTCGGGACAAAGAGCGCGGAGAACGTCATTTGCCGGAATTTACCATTCTCGAGTGGTACAGGGCAAACGCCGATTACCGGGCGCTCATGGACGACTGCGAGGAGCTGCTTTCGGGAATCGCAGGCGAGCTCGGCGTCTCCAGTTTTATCTCTCGCCGGGGCGGACTGGTGATTCTGGATAAGCCGTGGGAGCGAATAACCGTCGGGGAGGCATTTCTCCGCTATGCAAGGATGGATGTTTCCGAGGCGCTGGCTAAGGATTGCTTCGAAGAGCGGCTGACTGAGAGGGTAGAGCCGAACTTAGGCGTTGATGCGCCTGTTTTTCTTTATGATTATCCGCAGGAGCAAAGCGCGCTGGCGCGTCTAAAGGAAGATGACCCAAGCAAAGCTGAGCGCTTTGAGCTGTATATCGACGGAATTGAAATAGCCAATGCCTTTTCGGAGCTTACCGATGCCGAGGAACAGAGGCGCCGGTTCGAGGAGGCCTCGCGGGAGCGTGAGAAAAACGGTTCCTCCGTGTATCCAATACCGGAGTTTTTTCTCGATTCCCTCCCGCAAATGCCGCCCTCTGCGGGGATTGCCCTGGGAGTGGATCGGCTCGCCATGCTTTTTGCCGGCAGAAAAAGGATAGACGAGGTCGTCGCCTTTACCCCGGAATTGCTGTAGAAAATATCATTTTCAATAAAGGAGATCTTCAGTGAAAGAGACATCAATCGCCACGATGAATCTTGGCGGCAATTTTCATGGCAGTCTTTTTGACATGGTGCTGAATGCCGGGTTTATAGTTCAACTGGTTCTGCTGCTGCTTTTTGTTTTTTCCGTTGTTTCCTGGGCCATTATCCTGATGAAATATTTCAGCATGAGAAAAATAACCAAGGAAAATGAGTTATTTTTGAATATCTACATGAAGGGTACAAAACTGTCGGAAATATATCCCGAATCAAAAAGGATGCGAAATTCGACCCTGGCCGGGGTATTCAACAGCGGTTACAACGAGCTTGTCAAGATTGCCCGGGCGGCCCGCGGAAACGTCGTCGGCCGGGATGCCGCGGATAACCTGGCGGCGAATCTGGAAATAGGCGCAATCGACAATGTAGAGCGGTCCCTGAACAGGGCCTGCGACATGGAGACGACAAAGCTGGAAGCGGCGCTCGGATTTCTGGCGACGACGGGCAGCGCCAGCCCCTTTATCGGCCTGTTCGGGACGGTCTGGGGCATCATGGATACCTTCAAGGGCATCGGCGCCCGCGGTTCGGCGACGCTCGCGGTTGTCGCGCCGGGGATCTCGGAGGCCCTGATTGCCACGGCGGCCGGTCTGGCGGCGGCCATCCCCGCGGTCATTTTCTACAACTATTATCTGAACAAGGTGAAGGGCATGACCGCGGAGATGGATGGCTTTTCATCAGAACTTGTCAATATAATAGAACGTTTTTATGTAAAAAAGTGAGATGACATGAGATATTCGAGACGCAGAAATAACAACGGTTACGACCGCCCCATGGCCGAAATAAACGTTACCCCCCTTGTGGATGTGATGCTGGTGCTTTTGGTAATCTTTATGGTTACCGCGCCGATGCTGCAGACGGGGATCGATGTAAATTTGCCGCGGGTGAAGGCCAAAAGCGTGGATGTTGCAGAGGAAAAGATTGTTTTGACGATAAACGAGGCCCGGGAGATATTTATCAACAGAAGTCCGCTTAAACTCTCCGATCTCGGCGTCAAGCTGGAAAGCATCTTTAAGCAGAGAATAGACCGGGAAGTTTATCTCCGGGCCGACCGGAATGTTCCTTACGGGTTTGTGGTCGAGGTGATGGCGGCGGTGAGAAAGGCTGGTGTGGACAAGCTCGGCATGATAACCGAGCCGCCCGAGGAGCGGCGCTGATGGTCGAAGGGTTCGACAGAGGTTGCGCGATAGGCGGTTTGAAGGGCACGTTGGTTTTGTCATTGCTGCTGCACGCGGCGCTTTTCGCCCTCCTTGTTTTGTCCCCTTCGTTTCCTTCTCCGAAGCTCACCTTTGGTCCCGTCTATAATGTTTCTCTTGTTGAGGCCCCCGGGGGGTTTACGGCAAGTGGCAATGCCTCCTCAAGCGGCGGCGATGCCCGCGCTGTTGAAAAAGAGTTCAAGGGGGTAAAGCGGGTTGAGACGACAGTAAAAAGGAGTTCGGCCGCCTTGCCTGCCGTTCCGATCAGCAGAATAGAGAACCGTGGCCGGGATGAGCGCGCCGTGGAGAAGGCGATAGAGAATATCAGAAAAAAAACCGCTGCCAGCGGGGAGCCGCAAAGGTCGCCGGAGCAGGCCGGCGCCTCGAATAGAACGGCAAGTGCCGGAACCTCTGGTTTGGCCGAAAAGGCGAAAGGCGCAGTCGAGGCAGGCAGCGGCGTGGCAGCTTCTTCCGGCGGGGCGGCCGGCGGGGATGCCGGTGGAGATGCAAGAGTCAACGCTTATTACCGGGTAATATGGCTCCGAATTAAAGGGCAGTGGGCGCTGCCGGTCGGGATGATCCCCAAAACAGCGCTGGAGTCAGTCATTTCGATAACGATTCTTCGCACCGGCGCGGTTACGGAGGTTCGATTTGAAAAACCATCAGGGAACCGGTATTTTGACGAATCAGCCATGAAGGCAATTCAAAAAGCGAGCCCGTTGCCGCCCTTGCCCGATTGGCTCACCGGCAACAACTTGAATATCGGCATCCGCTTTCACTCCTCTGAATTAATGAATTAGGAAATTTATCTTCAGGAAAGTCAAAATGCGCAACCAATTAAAGATGATTTTTATCCTGTTCGCTCTCTTTTTCACTGCTTCCGGAGATGTCTGGGGGAAGGTTTACCTGGATATAGATTCCCCTTCTTTCCATAAATTTCCGCTTGCCGTTGCCGAATTTAAACCCCTGGCGCCGGTGGCCAAGGCAGATAACCTCAATACCTGGTTCGCCGACGAACTTTCCCGCTGCCTGGAAATTACCGGCTATTTTCATATACTTGACCGAAAGTCATTTCTGGAAGATCAGCAAAAAGCCGGAATTACCGCGGAGGGCATCCACTTTGACGATTGGACGACAATCGGCGCCGAATACCTTGTCAAGGGCGGTTTTCAGACTAACACTCAAGGGTTGACGGCGGAGTTTCGCCTGTTTGACGTGGTGAAGGGGGAACTCGTTCTCGGCAAACGTTATCTCGGCAAACCGGAAGATAAAAAAAAGATGGTGCTGCGGTTTGTGGACGAGCTGCTGTCTGTCCTGACCGGTGAGAGCGGAAATTTCAACACGCGCATTGCCTTTGTCAAAAAAAACGGAACAGCAAAAGAGATCTACACGATAAACTTTGACGGGTCCGACCTGCGCCGCATTACCAATTACAATTCTCTGACTCTTGCGCCCCGCTGGTCGGCTGATGGAAGGTTCCTGGCTTTCACCTCTTACAAGGACGGCAATCCGGATATCTATATGCGGAATTTGGAGAGCGGAACAACGAAAAAACTCGCTTCCTACCGAGGGGTAAATCTTCCCGGATCATGGTCGAAAAACGGGGAGATGCTGCTTGTCACCCTCAGTCGTGAAGGCAATGCCGATATCTACGATATGAATGTTAAAAACTCCCTGCTGCAGCGTCTTACCCGCGATTTTTCGATAGACGTCTCGCCGGTGCGCTCGCCGGATGAAAAAAGCGTTGCCTTCGTTTCCAATCGCAACGGCGCTCCGCAAGTGTATATAATGGAGGCCGATGGGGGCAATGTGCGATTGCTGACCCGTCAGGGCAACTACAATACCACGCCTGCCTGGTCGCCCCGGGGCGGCAAGATTGCGTACGAAGGTTCCGTAAATGGCCGTTTTCAGCTTTTTTTAATAGATATTGCCGGCGGCGAGCCCCAGCAGTTGACTTTCGATCCCTGGGATCATGAAAGTCCGTCATGGTCGCCAGACGGCAGATATCTGGCCTACAGCGTCAGCGGTTACGGTCGCAGTCGGATAGAAATCATGAACGCCGACGGCAAGAACGTGAGAGTACTTTATGAAGACAAGGATGGCTGTCAAAGCGCCGCTTGGTCGCCGCGCTTGAAATAGACCAATTTTTATCTTGCTTTTTAATCTTCATGTATCTATAAGCTGCATTTAGTTTGATAACGAAAGTTCATACTAAAAAAACTAATGCATAAGAAAGGAGATTTACAATGAGACGAGGTTTTAATTTGTTCGGTCTGATGTTGTTGGTTCTTTTTGTTTCTATTTCGTTGACAACCGGTTGCGCCAAAAAAGCGGCCATCAAGGATGGCGCCGGTGTTTCGCAAGTGCAGCAAGCAGTTGTTCCCCAGACCGCGGTGAAGGACGTGGCTCCGAAGGCGACTACCGATGATGCAGCCGCCAGGGAGCGCGCCCTGCGCGAGCAGGCCTTGCGGGAGGCTGCGGAAAAGGCGGCAAGGGAAGCTGCGGCAAAGGAAGCTGCGGCTAAGGCGGCAATGCTTAAGGAACTGCAGATTGCCGATATTAACTTCGATTATGACAAGTATAATCTCAAACCGGAAGCCCAGGATATTTTAAAGAAGGCCGCGCCGGCTTACCTGAAATACGGAAGTGCCAAGCTTGTTGTCGAGGGACATTGCGATGAGCGGGGCACCGTTGAATACAACCTTGCCTTGGGAGAAAAGCGGGCCAATGAAGCCGCCAAGTTTCTTGTTGATTTGGGTATAGCCAAGGATCGAATCAAGACGATAAGCTACGGCGAGGAAAATCCTTTGGACAAGGGCAGTAATGAAGTGGCATGGGCCAAAAACAGAAGGGCGCATTTTGTAGTTAATCCTTAAAATTAAGCTTAAATTCAACCGGGGTTTGTGCTTTTCGCTTGCTTATTGAGGTTTGGAGCAGCTCCTCATGCGGATAAGTCCTGCAATCTGCTTTTCTTGGATTGCAGGATTTGTCTTTTTACATGACGGTGTGGGCCTCAGAATGAGCAGTTACGATAATGTAAGGGAGGTTAAGATCAGTGAGAGCGAAATTCTTGGTTCTTTTCTCTTTATTTGTCCTGTTGGCGGTCGGATGTGCCACGACCGATGATCTCAATCGGCTGCGCGGTGAATTTAGTTATCAGATACAGGCGGAGAATGAAAAGATTGCTTCCATAGAACGCCAATATCCGCCTCTTAAAGAAGAGATTCTCCGTCTTCAAGACAAAATTGAAAAAACAAATGCTGATTTTCCCCCTATCCGGGCGGCTCAGGCCGAGTTGCGTACAGAAATAACCGATATCAGGGGAAAGCTTCAGCAACTTAGAGGCCTGATTGACAGTTTAAAAGAGGAGATTCGCAAGGAAAATGCCTCATTAGTCTCAAAAACCGTAAAAAGCCAGGAAGCAGACAAGTTCATCCGGGAAAAGATAGATGCATTGACCTTCAAGATAAACTTTATTGAAAATTATCTGGGGATCGATAAGAAAGAGGAACATCGTAATTCCAGCGCTGCTGCCGACAAACCTCCCCTGCCAGCGCAACCGGTTGTCAAGGATGGCGCCACCATTGAACCGGTCAAGACGGACAAGGCATCCCGGTATGCGGCGGCATTTGCCCTTTTCAAAGAGGGAAAGTACGAAAAAGCGCGGGAGGCTTTCGGAAGCTTCCTGAAACAGTATCCCGCCTCGGAATTCTCGGACAACGTCCAATTCTGGATCGGCGAGTGCTATTATTTCGAGAAAAAATATGAAAAGGCAATAGTCGCGTATGATAAGGTAATAAAGGATTTTCCTGGAGGCAACAAGACCTCCTATGCCCTTCTCAAGCAGGGGCTTTCGTTTTTGAAACTGGGAGACAAGGATAGCGCCAGGCTGCTTTTACAGCAGGTTACCAAGGATTTCCCCAATACCAGTCAGGCAAGAATAGCGCGGGCCAAACTGCTCGAAATCAAGTGAACCAGTTGCCGGGAAATTGAACTTGCCGCTTGGAAGTTTGGTTTGCTCGCAATGACAAATGGGGGTAAAACAATCAATCGCCGCAGAACTGTTGGTTAATCGAGCCAATTGCAAAACCTGCCAGCGGCGACCTGGAATTGTATTAAAGCTGGCGGGACGAACATGGTGTGTGACGTAACTGAGTCTTCTTCCTTGGAAATAAATTTATAAATATTCTTCTTCCATTTTCTTCGTTTTGTTCCCCTCAATTTCTTTATCATAATTCACAAAGCTTCCATTTTCTTCTACCATTGACCCCAAGGAGATTCAAGGTCAATGGAGCCAATAAAAGAGAAAATATGCCGTAACTGCAATGAGTTATTCCCGCCGAATCCT